>CAZSQF010000121.1:0-8346 GCA_964608935.1 uncultured Actinomycetota bacterium
AGATCGCCGTTCTCGTCCTCGAGGGGCCCCTTCAGGAACAGGATCCGCTGCTCGAACAGTCGATCGAAGGCCCGGCGTTCCCCACCGAGCAGCTTCTCGAGGTCCTCGTCGGCCACGTGGGCTCCGTCCTCCGCGATGTACGCCGCTCGGTCCAGCGGCGGGGCGCGATGGTAGCGACGGCACGGTGACGGTCCGGCAGGTTGAGTCGCGTCCCCGCAGGGCCACGAGCGCACCCCGGTCGACCCGCGGTGGCCGTTCGTCCCAGGGGAGCACTTGACCGTGCGCGGGTCGCGCAGCACACTCCGTCCGCGGGAGCGCACTCGGGTGTGCGGTCCGGGCGCCGGTCGGAGGTCGGGTCGGTGGGGACCCGGGCGGCGACCGAGATGGGGTTCTCGGGGGCGAGCGAGCGACCTCGGAATCGGGGCGCGAGGAGGGTCACACGTGACAGCGGACGACAGCAAGCGTGGACGACGGTCGAGTGGCTCCCGGACCCTGGCACGCGGGCTGGCCCTCCTGAATGCGCTCGGCGAGCACGCCGACGGTGCCACCGTGTCGGGGCTGGCCGAATCGACCGGGCTCGACCGCGCGGTGCTGTACCGGCTGCTCGACACCCTGACGTCCGAGGGCTTTGTCACCCGGGATCCCGAGACCCGCAAGTACCGGCTCGGGCTGTCGATGCTCGAGCTCGGCGTCCGTGCGGCCCAGGGCCTCGAGGTCCGCCGCCTCGCCGGGCCGGCCCTGCGCGCCCTGTCGGAGGACACCGGCGAGACCGCCTGCCTCGCGGTCCGTGACCGCGACGACCTCGTCGTGGTCGAGGTCATCGAGCCGGGGGACCGCTTCGTCCAGGTCAACTACCGCGTCGGGTTCCGCCACGAGCTCGGTGTGGCCGCGCACGGCAAGGCGCTGCTGGCCTTCCTGCCCGAGGGGGCACGCGACCCGAACCTCCAACCGGTCCGCCAGCGCGGCGTCGCCTACACCCGCGACGAGCTCGAGCCGGGGGCGTCCGGCGTCGCGGCGCCCGTGTTCGACCACACCGGCAAGGCGGTCGCTGCGGTCGGGATCGTCGCGCCGACGGCAAGGCTGCCCGAGCCCGAGTCCATCGCGCTTCGGGTCCTGCGCTCCGCGCGTGAGATCTCCGAGCGACTCGGCTGGCGGCCCCGCCGCGCCACGTGACGATGTGGCCGTTGGCTCAACGGCCCTCGCGGACCTCGTAGATCTCGTCGGCGAGCAGCTCGAGCGCTGCGGTCCCGGTGGCGGGGCAGGGCAAGACCGCGCTGCTAGCCGCCTTCGCGGCGCAGGCCCACGGTGCCGTGCCCGCAGGCTCTACGCGAGGGACGAGGCCGTGCACCACTACGGCCGGACGTGCGTCGTAGGTCGCCCCCGACGGCAGCGGCCCCCGCCGGGCAGCCGACCCGGTGCTGGCTCGTCGGGCGGGGCACGCACACCGCATGGCGGCCGCCGCGCCCACCGACGACAGTGCGCGGCACCAGAGGAGCGACCCACGGTGACGACCTATCAGCGACATGGACGGGTCCCGCCCAAGCGGCACACGCAGCTGTGGCACGAGGACAGGCTGCTCACCGAGGAGGTCGTCGGGCTCGCCGGGTTCGAGGGGCCGTCGTCGATCCTCTATCACCTCTACCAGCCGATGCGCCTGACCGCGATCAGCCCGTTCCGCCCGATCGTCCGCGAGGAATGGGTCCCCGACAGCTACACGCACCACCTGTTCGACACGTGGGGCGTCGAGCCCGACGGCGATGCCCTGTCGGGCCGTCGGCTGTTGATGTGGAACCGCGACGTCGAGCTGTCGCTGGCCCGCTTCGCCCGCCCCATGGAGGGGTTCTACCGCAACGGTGAGGGCGACGAGATCCTGTTCGTGCACGAGGGTCGTGGCGTGGTCGAGACCACCCTCGGCCACGTCCCCTACCGGGAGGGCGACTACGTCGTGCTGCCCCGCGGGATCACCTACCGGGTGGTCCCCGACGGCGACGCCCCGCAGCGCCACCTGGTCGTGACCTCGCCGGGGCTGGTCGAGATCCCGACCCGCTACCGCAACGCGTACGGCCAGCTGCTCGAGCACGCGCCGTTCCACAACCGCGACCTGCACGGCCCCACCGAGCTGATCACCCACGACGAGTCGGGCGAGTTCGCCCTCACGCTGCGCGTCCGGGACGGGCTGCAGGAGTACCTCCTACCGCATCATCCGTTCGACGTGGTCGGATGGGACGGCTACCTGTACCCCTACACCCTCAACATCCGCGACTTCGAGCCCATCACCAAGCAGGTCCACGCACCCCCGTCGGTGCACGAGACCTTCGCCGGCCGCGACTTCGTGGTGTGCTCGTTCTGTCCGCGCCCCCTCGACTGGCACGACGATGCGATCCCGATCCCGTACAACCACGCGAACCTCAACTCCGAAGAGGTCATCTACTACGTCGCCGGCGACTTCGGCTCGCGCAAGGATGTGGGCGCGGGGTCGGTGACGCTGCATCCCTCGGGTCTGACCCACGGTCCGCAGCCGGGACTGGCCGAGGCGAGCCTGGGCACCCGGCACACCGAGGAGCTCGCGGTGATGCTCGACACCTCTCGCCCGCTGCGGCTCACCGCCTTCGCGGCCGGGCTCGGCCGGTCCGACTACGCCTGGTCCTGGAGCACGGCCCCCGCAGCAGGCGCGACCGAGGGGCTGCCCTCGATCCCGTGAGGGAGCGCCACCGGGCGGGTCGTGTGGGGCGTCGACGCGAGCTCGCCTACGCTGTCCCCGCCCCTGCCATGAAAGGGCCGCTGGGTGTCCGAGGAGCTCGAACTGGCCACGGTCGAGGTGCTCGGCGCGCTGGCCTACGGCCAGCTGCGATCCTTCGAGGCGACGGCCCGGACGGTGCGCCACGCCCCGGACGCGAGGACCGCGGACCGGGTGGCTGCCGCCGCCGTGGACGAGCATCGACGCTACGTCACCCTCCGCGATCACCTCGCGGCGAAGACCGAGCTCGCGGCGGCGGTGATGGACCGTCAACGCCGGCACTTCGACGCCTACTTCGACCGTGCACCGCTCGACGACTGGTTCGGTGCCTGCGTGTTCTTCGCGCTCGGACTGCCGATCGCCTCGGACTTCGTACACGCGGTCGCGCCCGCGCTGCACGGCGACAGCGGTGAGGTCGTCCGCGACGCGCTCGACCGGGGCGACTCGGTGCAGGTGTCGGTCGACGAGCTCGCCGCGCTGCTCGTCGACGACGAGTCGCGGGATCGGGCACGCCGGCTCACCGCCGACCTGCTCGGCCGTGCGCTCACCGGCTTCCAGGGCGTGATGTCACAAACCGACGCACTCAAGGTGTTGCTCGCGGCCGACACCGAAGAGGGCGAGTCCGGTGAGCAACGCGTCAAGCGGCTGGCCCTGGCGGTGATGGGTGCCCACCGTCGGCGGGCCGTGGAGCTCGGCCTCGACGCGCTCGAGGACGTCGAATAGGGGTCCGGTCGGGCACCACCGGAGCGGGTCAGGTCGGCAGCCCGGTGCGTTCGAGGTGGATGCCCGTCCATCCCGGGTCGCTGGTCGGATGGTCCTCCCGCCAGTGGCCGCCACGCGATTCGGTGCGCAGCCGCGCGGCCCACACGATCAGGCGGGCGACGCGCAGGCCGTGGTAGAGCTCGATGGCCGCCGCGTCGGGTCCCGGCGCGGGCACGCGCTCCCGCAGCTCGTCGAGCCACGCAGCCAGCCGGTCGAGCCCGCTGCCCGTCCGAACCGGCCCGGCGTCGGCGAGCATGGCTCGGCGCAACTGCTCGCGCAGCTCGACCATGTCGGTGATCTGCGGACCCGTGGCCGGCGCGGGCGGAGGACCCAGCTCGCCGTGGCGTCCGGGCAGCTCGGCCGCGATCGCGGTCGCCGCCCGGGCACCGAAGACCAGCGACTCCGACAGCGAGTTGCCCGCCATCCGGTTGGCCCCGTGCACGCCCGTCGAGGCGATCTCCCCCGCGGCGTACAGGCCGTGCAGGGAGCTGCGCCCGTCCAGGTCGGTGCGCACGCCCCCGATCTGGTAGTGCGCAGCCGGCGTGACCGGTACCCGCTCGGTCGCGAGGTCGAATCCGTGCCGGCGTGCGCCGGCCAGGACGGTGGGGAACTCCCGGGCCAGCTCCGCCTCCGACAGGTGGGTCGCGTCGAGATGGGCGAGCCCGCCGGGTTGGTCGAGGATCGCCTTGGCGACGACGTGGCGGGGGGCAAGCTCGGCGTCCGGGTGGCGATCCACCAGGAAGCGTGCGCCATCGGCCGCGTGCAGCGTCGCCCCGGCCCCCCGCAGCGCCTCGGTGAGCAGGAACCGCCAGGAGCCCGCGATCGCGAGGCCGGTCGGATGGAATTGGACGAACTCCACGTCGCGGACGGCGGCGCCGGCCTCGGCGGCCATAGACAGCCCATCGCCGGTTGCCCCGTCGGGGTTGGTGGTCGCCGCGTACAGGCCACCGCAGCCGCCGGTAGCCATGAGCACGGCTCGCGCCTCGACCGCGACGTCCTTGCCCTCGGAGTGGACCCACAGCCCGGTGACCCGACCCGTCTCGTCACGTGCCAGCGTGCGCGCGATCCCGACCAGCCGTGCCACGCGGGACGTCGCCGCCCCCCGCAGCACCCGCACCAGCTCCGCCCCGGTCGCGTCCGCCCGCCGGACCGAGCGGGCGACCCGCTGTCCACCCTCCTGGGCGAGGTCGAGCCGCGGGGGCGTGGCACCGTCGACGTGGTCGAACTCGGCCCCCATCTGCGACAGGACGTGGATGTGGCCGGGGGCCTCGTGTGCCAGGAGCCTCACCGCGACGGGGTCGCACAGCCCGTCGCCCGCCCGGAGCGTGTCCTCGGCGTGCGCGGCCGGGGAGTCGTCGGGACCGACGGCGGCCGCCAGCCCGCCCTGCGCCCAGGGCGAGGATCCCGAGACGGAACCGGGCACGGCCTTGTCCACCACGACGACGTCGAGTTGGGCGGGGAGCCGGAGCGCTGCGTAGAGACCGGCGACGCCGGCGCCCACGATCGCGACGTCGGTGCGCACGCGATCCGGGCCGGCGGGCCACGCTGACGGCGGCAGGGAGGTCCGGGCGCTCACCCGCTCACGCGTCTCCGGCCGGGTGCGGTGGGGGCGGTCCGGTCGGTGAGCGTGCGCTGGACGGTGAGCGAGTTCGTGATCAGCTCGCCGAACCCTTCTGGGTCGGCGAGCAGCCACGAGTGGCCCGCGTCGGCGATGATGTCACCGGGCGACCCCGCTGCCTCGCACAGCGACAGGAACGTCGCCTCGGGCACCACGGTGTCCTCGGACCCCCACAGGATCGCCACCGGCAGCCCGCGCTCCGCGAGCGTGGCCAGCTCATCGCGCAGATCGGCGGTGCGCGCGAGCTCGGCGGCGCGCCATACGGCGGCCGGGTTCGCGAGCGCGTTGCCGACGAGGTCGCGGAGCACGACGGGCAGCACCCGCCGGTAGTCGCGGCGGCGGAACTCGCCCGGCAGCCTCAGCCCCCAGTGCCACAGGGGCCGGTCCGACAGCAGCCGTTCGCCGCGCCCGCCGCCCTTCTTCCACACCGAGCCGCCGATGGAGTTGACGAGCACGAGCGAGCGGACACGCTCGGCGTGGTGCCAGGCCGTCGCAGTCGCCACGGCTCCGCCGAAGGAGTGCCCCACCAGCGCCGCCGGCTCCTCGATCCCGATGTGCTCGAGCAGCTCGTCGACCCAGCCGGCGAGCTTCTCGAAGGTGTATTCACCCTCGAGGGGGTCGCTCTTGCCGAACCCCGGCAGCGCCGGCGCGATCACACGCGCACCGCTCGCGGCGATCAGAGGCAGCGCCTTGGCGTATGAGCGCCCCGTCAGCCCCCAGCCGTGGAGGAACACCACCGCCGGTCCGTCGCCGGCGTCCCCGTAGACGGCGACGCGACCATCGAGCGTCGTGCGGTGCCATCGCAGCCGCACGTCGTCAGGATCGGCCACCGAACGCCTCCACACCGGCGAGTGCACCGGGTCGGGACAGGGGGAACAGGGTATCCGCCGAGCCAGTCCGACCCGCCGAGGCACGGTGGACGCGATGACGCGGACGAGCCCGGCCCCGACCCGTCCGGGCCGCAGATGACGTGACGCCAGCCTGTCCGACGTGGCAGAGTGCCGGCCGGCGGACGGGAGTGACGTGACGACCACGGTCGGGATCATCGGTGGCACGGGGCCGCTCGGGCGGGGACTGGCAGCTCGGTGGAGCCGCGCCGGCGTCGAGGTCACCATCGGGTCGCGCGACCCGTCGCGGGCGGAGGCGGCGGCCGCGGACATCCGTGGTCTGGTCGGCGAGGTGTCCGGCGAGGTGCTCGCAGGCGACAACCTCGGGGCAGCCAGGTCGCAGGTGGTGCTGCTCGCGATCCCGTTCGGGGCGCTCGACGCGGCGACGGACACGCTCGCGGACGCCTTGGCGGACCGCATCGTGGTCAGCGTCATCAACCCCCTCGGGTTCGACGCCGACGGCCCCTACCCGCTGGCGATCGAGGACGGCTCCGCGGCGGTGGCGTGCGCGCGCCGGCTGCCCCGGTCGAGGGTGGTGGCGGCGTTCCACGCGGTGTCGAGCCGTCAGCTCGGCCGCCTCGAGACGTCGCTCGGGGAGGACGTGCCGGTGTTCGGGGACGACGACGACGCCGTGGGCGCGGTGGTGGACCTCGCCGAGCAGATCGACGGGGTCCGTGCCGTGCCGGCGGGGCCCCTGCGACTCGCCGGCCCAATCGAGGGCCTGACCGCGGTCATCATCTCGATCAACCGGCGCCACGGCAGCGAGGTCGGGTTGCGCTTCAGCCACCTCGAGCCGTGATCGGTCAGGGACGCGCCCGCTCGACGGCCTCGCGGTAGCCGGCGTGGAGCCGGGCCGTGACCGCGCCGGGCCGGCCGTCACCGACGGTCGCGTCGTCGACCCCCACCAGCGGCACGATCTCCCGAGTGGTGGCGGTGAGGAAGGCCTCGTCCGCGTCGACGAGGGCGGTCAGGGTCAGCGGCTGCTCCACGACCGGCATCCCGAGCCGGTGGGCCACCTCGACCACGACCGCGCGCGTGACGCCGGCCAACAGCCCTGCGTCGGCCGGCGGCGTCACGAGCCGTCCCTCCGTGACCGCGAAGACGTTGGTGCTCGCCCCCTCCAGCACGTGCCCGGCCCCGTCGGTCAGCAGGGCCTCGTCGGCGCCCGCGGCGCGGGCCTGGCGACGGGCAGTGACCGCGATGAGGTAGGACACGGACTTGACGTGCGGCAGCTCCCGCGCGAAGGGCACGGCCGCCGCTCGCACCCCGTCGCGATACACCGCCGGGTCGATCTCGAGCCGGTGCGAAGTGACGACCACGGTCGGCCCGGCAGCCGGCCGACCGGGGAAGGGCGATTCCGGGTCGATGCCTCCCGGCGACGCGATCAGCCGGAGGGCGGAGTCTGCGCCGCCGAGGACTGCCAGGTTGGCTCGTGCGGTGGCTTCCACCGCGGTCACGAGGTGGTCGCGGTCGCCGGGATCGAAGCCGAGCTCCGCCGCGCCCTCCCGGGCCCGGTCGATGTGCGCCATGACACGAAAGACGTGCTCGCGGTAGGCGCGGAAGGTCTCGAACACGCCCTCGCCGTTGCGGAAGCCCCGGTCGTAGGCCGAGATGGTCGCCGTGGCTGCGGGCACGAGGCCGTCGCCAACCCAGGCGCGAAGGCCGGCAGGCTCGGGCCCTGTGGCCTCGTCGCCGGGAGCGTTCATGCGGACGGCGGGACGCCGTACTTGCTCCGAAACGCTGCGTCGTCGAGGTCGTCGAGGTCGCCTTCGAGCTCGCGCTCGAACGCCTCGGCCTGGTCGGTGTCCGAGAACGACTGGGACCAGACGATCTGGCCGCTGTTGGTCAGCTGCAGCTGGACGTCGACCATGACCGCGTCCTCGTACGCGTCCCGGCGACGCGTCGTCACCCGGAAGGTGCGGCGGGGCGGCGGGTCGTCGGTCACGTCGGTTCCGTGGGCGGGGTCGGCGGCGTGGACCGTACCGCTCGTCGCCGCCCGCCCGCAGCGCGAGCGGGACGGCGTGCGGTCATCGCCAGCCGTGTGTCGCATCCGGCTACGCTCGACCGGGAGCTTCGACGTGGACGGACACGCGACGTGAAGGTCTACACCAAGCGAGGCGACGACGGCACGACCGGGTTGCTCTACGGCGGCCGGGTCGCCAAGGACGATCTGCGGACCGCCGCCTACGGGACCGTCGACGAGACCGTCAGCGCCCTGGGGCTGGCACGGGCGGAGCTCGACGGCGACCTCCACGACCAGGTGCTCACGATCCAGCGTGAGCTGTTCGTGGTAGGAGCCCAGCTCGCGACCGATGCCGACCGGTGGGACCGGCTCGAGGTCG
>CAZSQF010000122.1:0-8334 GCA_964608935.1 uncultured Actinomycetota bacterium
GCTCGGCGGCGACGAGCTCGGCCGCACGCAGCAGGGCAACAACAACGCCTACTCGCAGGACAACGAGCTGTCGTGGTTCGACTGGGACGACGTCGACGAGGACCTGCTCACCTTCACCAGGCAGCTGATCCACCTGCGGCGCGCCCACCCCGTGTTCCGCCGACGCCGCTTCTTCGAGGGCAAGGCGCCACGCGGCGAGGAGTTCGTCGACATCGCCTGGCTCACCCCCGACGGCCAGTTGATGTCCGACGAGCACTGGGAGAGCGCCTACGCCAAGTCGCTCCAGGTGTTCCTCAATGGGGATGGGCTGGCGAGCCGCGACGATCGAGGACAGCTGGTCACCGACCATTCGTTCCTGCTGCTCGTCAACGCCGGCCACGAGTCCCTGACGTTCCGGACGCCGGCCGCGGGGCCGGCCGGGCCGTGGCTCGTCCTGCTCGACACGGTCGAGCCGACGCTTCGGGAGGCCACCCAGCGCGAGGAGCTGCGGCTGCGCGACGAACGTGCGGTGGCGCCGTATTCGGTCGTCGTGCTGCGCGAGGAGCCGGCGTGACCCGACCGAACGCTCGACGTGTGCCCCGGGCGACCTACCGCATCCAGCTCCACCCTCGGTTCGGGTTCGCCGACGCCGCGAACCTGGTCGGGCAGCTGACCGAGCTCGGGATCAGCCACCTCTACCTGTCCCCGGCGCTGGAGGCGGTGTCGGGATCGACCCATGGCTACGACGTCGTGGATCCGACCCGGATCCGGGCCGAGCTCGGGGGCGAGGAGGGGCTGCGGGCACTCGCCGGAGCGGCGCACGATGCCGGCCTCGGGCTCGTCCTCGACATCGTGCCGAACCACGTCGGCGTCGTCAGTCCCGACAACGCGTGGTGGTGGGACGTTCTGGCCCACGGTCCCGACGCCCGCTTCGGACGCCACCTCGACGTGCACTGGCGCACGGGCGCCCATGGCCAGCCGACGCTGCTCCTGCCACAGCTCGGCGCCCCGCTGGAGGACGAGATCGACGGGGACGAGCTGCGGCTCGACCACGCGGACGACCCGGCGCGGCCCGGGTGGCGGATCGTCTACCACGAGCACGCATGGCCGGTCCGGCCCGGGTCGATGGACACCGTCGGGCTCGACGCCACGGACGTCGCCGGGACCCTCGACGCGGTCCGCCGCGACCGGTCGTGGCTGCGGGCGCTGCTCGAGCACCAGCACTACCGCCTCGCGCACTGGCGGCGCGCCAACGACGAGCTCGACCACCGCCGGTTCTTCGACATCCACACCCTGGGGGCTGCACGTGTCGAGGACCCCGCCGTGTTCGCCGACGTCCACGCCGCCGTGCTGCCGCTGCTGGACGACGGCACCCTCGACGGGCTGCGCATCGACCACCCGGACGGGCTCAGGGACCCGCTCGGCTACTTCGAACGGCTTCGTGCCGCGGCCGGTGACGACGTGTGGATCGTCGTCGAGAAGATCCTCGAGCGCGGTGAGCGGTTGCGTCCCGACTGGCCCGTCGACGGCACGGTCGGCTACGAGCTGGCCGACCTCGCCCTCGGCGTGCACGTGGACCCGGCGGCCGCCGTGGTGTTCGACGACCTCCATGCGACCCTCACCGGGGAGCGCACCGATCGCGACGTGCTGCACGACGCGGCCAAGCGCGAGGCGCTGACCACGCTGTTCGGGGCCGAACGGCGCCGGCTGGCCGCCGCGCTCTCCACCGCCCTCGGCGACGTCGGCCCGGCCGCCGCGGACGAGGCGCTCACCGAGCTGCTGGCCGCCTGGCCGGTCTACCGCACCTACGTCCGACCCGACCCCGGCACGGTCGCGGCCGAGGACCACGAGGTCGTCGACCGCGCCGTGGGGAGAGTGCGGGCTCGCCGGCCGGACCTCGGCGAGATCGTCGACCGCGTCCGCCGACTGCTGATGCTCGCCGACCGGAGCCCGGCCGGTGACGACTTCGTGTGGGCCTTCCAGCAGCTGACCGGCCCGGTGGTCGCGAAGGGCCTCGAGGACACGGTGCTCTACCGCGACCTGCGCTTCGTCGCGGTCAACGAGGTCGGTGGCGACCCCACGCACCTGGGGCGCGACGTGGGCGAACTGCACACCAGCAACGCGGACGTGCAGACGCACCGCCCCGCGACGATGCGACTGAGCTCGAGCCACGACACCAAGCGCAGCGAGGACGTCCGCGCCCGGCTGGCCGTCCTGTCCCAGGATCCCGACGGCTGGGTCCGTGCGGTGCTCGAGCTGCGCGGGTTGACCGCCCCGCACCGGGGTGCGCGGGGGCCGTCGCCGGCGCACGAGCACCTGTTCTTCCAGACCGTGGTCGGGACCTGGCCGATCGACGCGGGCCGGCTGACCACCTACCTCGTGAAGGCCGCGCGCGAGGGCAAACAGGACACGAACTGGCTCGACCCCGATACCGACTACGAGGCCGACCTCGACCGCTACGTCGGCGGTGCGCTGGGCGACCCCGCCTGCGTCGCGGCCATCGAACGGATCGTGGACGACGTGCGGGAGGCCGGGTGGCTCACGTCGCTGGCGATGACGTTGACCAAGCTGGCCGCTCCCGGCGTCCCCGACGTCTACCAGGGCTGCGAGCTGTGGGACCTGTCGCTGGTCGATCCCGACAACCGGCGTCCGATCGATCACGCGCTGCGGGCACGGCTGCTCGACGTCCTCGACGACGATCCGGCCCCGGAGGCAGTGCTCGACCAGCTCGACGACGGGCTGCCCAAGCTGTGGCTGATCCGCCAGGCGCTGGCGCTCCGGGCCGAGCGGCCGGCGGCGTTCGGGGCCGACGCGGCCTACGTGCCGCTGTGGCCGTCGGGCCGGCGTGCCGACCGTCTCGCGGCATGGTTGCGGGGCGACGCAGTGGCCGCGCTCGTCCCCGTGCAAGTGCGGCGCCTCGGCCGGCGGTTCACCGACTGGGACTGGGACGGGACCATGCTCGAGCTGCCGGCTGGCACGTGGCATGACCGGCTGACCGGCGTCGCCTGGGACGGTGGGACCCACCGGGTCGCCGACCTCCTCGGTCGGTTCCCTGTCGCGCTGCTGACCCGGGAGGCGTGAGTGGATCACCACCGCCTGCGGCGGCTCGGGATCGTGCCGGTCTACGAGGGCACGGACGGCGAACGGCACACGGTCGATCCCGACACCGTGCGCCACCTGCTGCGGGCCATGGACCTGCCCGAGGATGCCGACCGGGCACCCCGCGGCGACGAGGTCGTCGTGACCCGGCCCGGCACGGTGCGGGCGGCGCCGGCCGGCGAGCTCGAGCTCGAGGGCGGTGGGGTCCACCCCGTCGACGGCCGCCTTCCCGCCGAGCTGCCGCTCGGGTACCACACGCTGCACCGCTCCGACGGCGCGACGACCACCGTGGTGGTCGGCCCGGGCCGCCCCCCGGCCCACCCGGGACGGATCTGGGGCTGGGCCGTCCAGCTGTACTCGCTCCTGTCGGAGGACAGCTGGGGGGTCGGCGACCTCGCCGACCTGCGCGAGCTCGGCCGCTGGTCGACGCGCGAGGGCGCGGGGGTCGCACTGGTCAATCCGCTGGACGCCGTCATCCCGGAGCACCCCCGCCGGACCAGCCCCTACTTCCCGTCCTCGCGTCGGTTCCGGGATCCGCTCTACCTCCGGGTCGAGGAGGTCCCGGGCGCCGCGGCCGTGGCGGACGAGCTGCCGGCGCTGGCCGCCGGCACCCGCCGCGACGACGACCGCATCGACCGGGATCGGATCGCCGCCGCCAAGCAGGCCGCCCTCGAACGGATCTGGGAGTCCGCGCCGGATGCCGGCCGCGAGCCGGGGTTCGTGCGCTACCGGCGCGAGCAGGGCGAACCGCTCGAGGCGTTCGCCACCTTCATGGTGCTGGCCGAGCGCCACGGCGGCGGGTGGCAGCACTGGCCGGCCGAGCTGGCGCATCCGACGTCGGCGGCGGTGCGCGCAGCGGCCGCCGCGGATGCCGACCGGGTCCGCTTCCACGCGTGGGTGCAGTGGCTGATCGACGAACAGCTGCGTGCCGCCGGCGCCGAGCTGCCGCTGATGCGCGACCTGCCGATCGGCTTCGACCCGTCCGGGGCCGATGCCTGGGAGTGGCAGGACCTGCTCGCCCACGACGTCACGATCGGGGCGCCCCCCGACGACCTCGGCCCGGCCGGGCAGGACTGGCGCATGCCCGCGTTCGTGCCGTGGAAGCTGCGGGCGGCGCGATACCAGCCGTTCATCGCCACGATCCGCTCGGCGCTGCGGCACGCCGCCGCGGTGCGGATCGACCACGTGCTCGGGCTGTTCCGCCTGTTCTGGATCCCGCCCGGCGGACCGACCCACGGCGCCTACGTGCGCCAGGACACGCGCGAGCTGCTCGACATCCTGGCGCTGGAGGCGCACCGGGCCGGCGCCTACGTCGTCGGCGAGGACCTCGGCACCGTCGGGCCCGGCGTGCGCGAACGGCTCCAGGCCCGCCGGCTGCTGCGCTACCGCGTGCTGTGGTTCGAGCACGCCCCCGCCGCCGACTGGGACGCCGACGCGCTCGGGTCGATCACCACCCACGACCTGCCGACGGTCGCCGGCCTCTGGACCCTCGCCGACATCGCCGAGCACCGCTCGCTCGGACTGCCGATCGACGAGGCCAGGCTCGAAGCACTGCGCCGACGGCTGGCCGACCGGGCGGGGCTCTCCCCCGACGCCTCGCCGGCCGACGCGTGCGTGGCGGCGGCGCGACTGCTCGCCGGCGCCGGCTGCGACGTCGTGGTCTCGCAGGTCGAGGACGCCGTCGCGGCCACCCATCGCATCAACCTGCCCGGCACCGACGAAGACCGGCCGGACAACTGGTCGCGCACGCTGCCGGTGCGACGCGAGCAGCTGAGCACCGACCCGACCGTCCGACGTGTCGTCGACGCGCTGCGGTCGCGTCGCGGTCGCGCACCGGCGCGATCCCCGGGCTGACTACAGCAGCGGCCAGGGCGTGGACCGCGGACCGACCGGGGCCGGGAACTCGGTCAGCTCCGACAGGCGCGCCAGTCGGCGCCGCAGCGCCGCGATCTCGTCATCGGACAGGAGCCGAGCCAACGACGCCCCGAGCTCGCCCTCGAGCGGCGCGAGCAGGCCGCCCACCTGACGACGGTAGGTCTCGGGCACCGGCCGGCCGGCGAGGTGCCAGCCCACCGTGCGCAGCTTGGGCTCGGCGTTGAGGCTGACCCCGTGGTCGACGAGCCGGATCAGGCCCGTGGACGTCAGGTCCGGGGCGTCGGCGGGTCCGTGCGGGGGCGCGCCGGGCGGCAGCTCGAGCAGGACGTGACCCCCCTTGCGGTCAGCGTTGTCGATGACCATGTCGAACACGACCATCGCGGTGAGCTGGTCGGCGACCTGCGGCCCGGCGTTCTCGAGCAGCCAGAAATAGTGCTGATCGGGGTCGTGCGGCACGAAGCGCTGGAGGCTGCCCGGTCCGAAGGGCGCGTCCGTCCGCAGCACCGTGACGGGCACGAGATCCCACCCGAGCGCGACCGACAGCTCGTACGCGGCAACCTCACGGCGGTGCAGCGTCCCAGCAGGGAAGTCCCACAACGGTGCCTCGCCCTGCTCGGGCTTGTACACCGCGAGATCGGTCGGGTCGAGGTCGTCGATCGTGGGTGTGCGCCCCAGCTCCTCGGCGAGGTGGTCGAGGGAGCCCGGCCCGCGGTCGAGCAGCCGGACGAGCAGCGTCGCGTTGGACGCGTCCGCGAACCGACCCACGACCTCCAGCGGGGCCACGACGAGCCGCTGGGCGGCCTCCCGGTCGTCGGCCGGGAGCCGGTCGAGGCCACGGTCCGCGCCGGTCATCCGCACCGGCTCAGCGCGCCAGCCGGCCGTGGCCGTTGGTCGCCGGGCAGACATGGCTCCCGTCGGGCTCCGTGGGCCGACCGCACAGCTGGCAGCTCGGCCTGCCCTGCCCGACCACCTCGAGCGCGTGCGCCGCCAGCCGACGTGCCTGGTCCTGGTCCGCCCACACGCGCACCTCCCGCGGATCGATCTCGGCCTCCGAGTCGTCCTCGTCGACGGCCAGCTCGCCGAACTCGAGCACGAAGCGTCCGAGCTCGGGGTCGAGCCCGACCGAGATGTCGCCGACCCTCCAGCGCGGCTCCACGGGCGCCCGCAGCTCCATCGCCGCCCGGTCCCAGTCGGTCGCAGGCTCGTCGTCGAGCCGGGCCAGCAGCTGGGCCAGCAGCTCGGCCAGCCCCGCGACCTGCTCCTTCTCGAGCACCAGCGTGACGTGCTCGACCTCGTCGGCCGCCTGCACGAAGAACGTGCGCTCGCCCGGGACGCCGGTGTACCCGACCGTGACGTGGTGGGGGTCGGTCAGCTCGACGTCGATCACGGTCGTCGCCCCCCGGTCCTGGACGTCGGCCCGGGCCCGTCGGGGATCGCGATCGGTCCCGTGTCGTTGAAGCGTGACAGCACCGGGGCCGCGCCGTCGGGAAGGTGGATCACGCTCACGGACGCGGGCGACACGGCCAACCGCTGGAAGGCGTCGAGCGGCATCGCGAGGAAGTGGGCGACGGCCGCCTTGATGATGTCGGCGTGGCTGACCACGATCACGGCCTCGTCGCGGTGCTGCGCCGTCAGGCCTTCGAGGGTGTCCACGGCGCGGGCCTGGGCGGCACGGATCGATTCGCCTCCCGGGAAGGTGACCCGTGACGGGGTGTGCTGCACCACCTCCCACGCCTTGCGCCGTCGGAGCTGGCCGAGCGGCCGGTCGGTCCACTGTCCGAAGTCGACCTCACCGATGCCGCGGCGGGTCCGGACCCGCAGCCCGTGGGGCCTGGCGAGGATGCGGGCGGTCTCCTGGGTACGTTCGAGCGGCGAAGCGTAGACGGCCGCGATCGGGACCTCGGCGAGCCGGCGTGCCGCCGCCTCGGCCTGGTCACGACCGCGGTCGTCGAGGTGGACGCCGGGCGTCCAGCCGCCCAGCCGCTTGCCGGTCGACGCCGTCGTGGCGTGCCGAACCAGCACGAGCGTGGTCACGCGGGCCTCCTCCTCCGACCCGGAACCTAGCGGCGCCTCGCACGGTGGCCAGATCGCGCGCCTTCAGCCCGACGTGCGCAGCTGGGCGTCGAGGGCGCGCAGCGACGCCTCCAGTGCCTCGACGAGGTCGCGGTCACGCTGGGCCCGGCGGACGCGACCCGTCTCGGCGCCCACGGTGAGCCGGACCCGCGTGCGCCGTTCGGAGATCGGCACGAGGTCGACCGTGAGCGGCCCCGACCGCCCGTCGTCCCAGGCGAGGCGACGCGGCGGCGCCTGTTCGAGGGCCGCCCCGGATGGCCGGAGCTGCTCGGCCAGCCACTCGGCACGCGCGGGCTCGTCCTCGACGCGCCGCCACACCTCGTGCAGATCGCCCGCCACCTCACGCTCTCGGACGAGGTCCGGCCCGCGCCGCGTCATCAGTACGCCCTGGCGAAGGCGATCCGCTGTCCGTAGGCGGCGGGCTTGTCGCAGCGGATGCACGCCCCCTCCGCCGGCTCGCCGTCGGTCGGGATGCAGCGCGGGCTCGCGGCGGTCTCGGCCTTGATCTCGTCCTCGCAGGCCGGCTCGCCGCAGTGCAGCGCGTACGAGAACCCGACCGCGACCTGGTGCGTGAAGGTGTCCCAGTCGTCAGCGAGGCCGCTGTGCTCCTCGCGGAAGGCGAGCGCGCGCTGGTAGAGCCGGTCGTGGTAGGCGTCGAGCCGCGCCGGCACCCCCGCGACGAAGTCGTCGAAGCCGACGGTGTCCTTGACCGGCCGGCCGTCATCGTCGACCTCGCCGACGCGCTGGGCAACGAGCACATGGCCGGCCTCGAGATCCCGGGGGCCGAGCTCGACCCGCAGCGGGACGCCCTTGAGCTCCCAGTCGTTGAACTTGAACCCGGGTGACGCGTCGCGGTCGTCGACCTTGACCCGTACGCCCTGCTGTCGCAGCCGGTCGGCGATCTCGTGCGCCTTGGCCCGCGGCGCGTGGCCCTGATCGCCACGCCCAATGGGGACGATCACGACCTGGATGGGGGCCAGCCGCGGCGGCAGTACGAGCCCCTGGTCGTCGCCGTGCGCAAGGATGAGCGCTCCGATCATCCGTGTCGACAGGCCCCACGACGTCGTGTGCACGTGGCGGAGCTCGTTGTTCTCGTCCTGGAAGGTGATGTCGAAGGCGCGCGCGAAGTTGGTGCCCATGTAGTGCGAGGTCCCCGATTGCAGCGCCTTGCCGTCCTTCATCATCCCTTCGATCGTGAACGTGCGCACCGCGCCGGCGAAGCGCTCACCCGGGGTCTTCTCCCCCGCAACCATCGGGATCGCCGCGACGTTGCGTGCGAACTCCTCGTAGACACCGAACATGCGGAGG
>CAZSQF010000123.1:0-8228 GCA_964608935.1 uncultured Actinomycetota bacterium
TCGTAGCACTGCAGCCGTATCAGCGGGGCGGGACGGGCCGCGGCGACGGCCTTGGCCAGCTCGGTCTTGCCCACACCGGCGGGGCCCTCGACGAGGATCGGCTTCCTGAGGCGTTCGGCGAGGTAGACCACGGTCTCGATCGCCTCGTCCGGGAGGTAGCCGACGGCGCGAAGCCGCTCGCGGACGTCGATGACCCCGGTGAACTCACTGGACACGGGCAGCTTCTCCGTCGGTCGGCTGCCGAGGCTACGGCACCCACCCGCACCGGACCGAAACCCACACCCGAGCGGCACCGAGCGGTCACGGGCCGACGTGGCGGGTCCCCCGTCGGCTGCAGGATCGGCCCCGAACGGGCAGGATGGGGGCTCGGACCTCGCGATCCGCCAAGGGGCGACGATGCAGGGGAGACCGCCGGCCGCGCTCGCGGTCGTGTGCCTCGTCGTGCTGATCGGATGCGCCGACGACCCGGCCCCGCGCGACCCGCCTCCGCAGGCCGACTGGTGGCTCGACGGCCCCGCGGACGACGACGAGCTCGACCTGGCGGTCTACGGCGGCGAGGAGGGCTGCCACGCCTACCGCGGGGTCGACGTCACCGAATTCGAGGACGAGGTCCGGATCACGGCGCACGTCGACGTGATCGGTGACGCCGACTGTGTGGGACCGCGCCAGGTGGAACGGGTCGTCGTCCCACTGGCCGAGCCACTGTCGGACCGGGACCTCACCGGCTGCGCCGCGCCGGAGCAGGGTGGCCTGCGCGACCCCCGGGTGACCGACCACGACGAGGTCTCCGACTGCCGCGGGCGGACGCCCCCGCGCTAGTCGGTCGAGGTGTCCCGGTCCAGACGACGCACGAGCCCGTCGAGCAGCAGCTCGGCGGTGGCCAGGTTGGTGGCGAGCGGCACCCCGTGGATGTCGCACAGCTTGAGCAGGGCCTGGATGTCGGGCTCGTGGGGATGCGCGGTCATGGGGTCCCGGAGGAACAACAGGCCGTCCACGGCGCCGTCGACCAACCGCGCCCCGATCTGGACGTCGCCCCCGACCGGCCCGCTCTCCACCCGCTCGACCTCGAGTCCTGCCTCGGCCACGAGCCGGCCGCCGGTGGTCCCGGTCGCGACGAGGTCGAAGCGGGTCAGGTCCTCGTACCGGCGACGGGCGAACGCGATCAGGTCGTCCTTACATGCGTCGTGCGCGATGAGTGCGAGCAGTGCCACGTGAGCCCCTCGTCAGTGCGTGCCGGCGGTGCGGCGGCACCGGGTCCCCGACGGATCCTACTCGGGCACCGCCAGCCGCTAGCGTCACAGGCGACGC
Organism: uncultured Actinomycetota bacterium; assembly: GCA_964608935.1. Classification (GTDB taxonomy): domain Bacteria; phylum Actinomycetota; class Nitriliruptoria; order Nitriliruptorales; family Nitriliruptoraceae; genus CAZSQF01. The sequence continues at coordinate 1,309 of CAZSQF010000123.1, forward strand.
ATGAACCGGAGGTGAGGCGTGCAAGCGATCCGGGTCCACGAGCCGGGCGGACCGCAGGTCCTCCGGGTCGACGACGTCGACGATCCGACGCCGGGACCGGGCGAGGTGCAGGTCGAGGTCGCAGCGGCCGGGGTGAACTTCGTCGACACCTACCAGCGCTCGGGCCGCTATCCCCTGGACCTGCCGGTCACGCCCGGGCTCGAGGGTGCGGGCACGGTGACGAGCGTTGGCGAGGGCGTCGACACCCCGCGCGTCGGGCAGCGTGTGGCCTGGGCCGACGGCATGGGGTCGTACGCGGAGCTCGTGACGCTGCGGGCGGAGCGGACCGTGCCGGTCCCGGACGGGGTGGACGACGTGACCGCCGCCGCGCTTCCGCTCCAGGGGATGACCGCGCACTACCTCGCCAGCTCCACGTACCGGCTCGGGCCCGACGACACGGCCCTCGTCTACGCGGCCGCAGGTGGCGTCGGCCGGCTGCTCGTCCAGCTCGCCAAGCAGCGCGGCGCGACGGTGCTGGCCTGCACCTCGACACCGGAGAAGGCCGAGCAGGTGCGCGAGCTCGGCGCGGACGAGGTCATCCTGTATCGCGATCGTGACGTGGTGGCGGCCGTCGAGGAGCTCACGGCCGGGCACGGCGTCGACGTGGTCTACGACTCGGTCGGTGCCGACACCTTCGACGGCTCACTCGACTGCCTCAAGCCGCGGGGCATGATGGTGCTCTACGGCCAGTCGTCGGGGCCGGTGCCACCGATCGACCTCCAGCTGCTCAACCGGAAGGGGTCGTTGTTCGCGACCCGTCCGAGCCTCGGTGCGTACACGGCCACCCACGACGAGCTCGAATGGCGCGCCGGCGCCCTGTTCGAGCTCGTGCGCAGCGGCGCGCTCGCTGTGCACGTCCACGACCGCTATCCGCTGGCGGACGCCCAGCGGGCGCACGAGGACCTGGAGTCGGGCACGACGGCCGGCAAGCTGCTGCTCGTCCCGTGACCACGGTGGACACCCCCGCCATCCGCGCCGCGACCGCGTGCAGCCTCGACCACGAGGTGCGGGTGATCGACCCGGCCCGATCCGCCGAGGAGGCGGCCGAGCGACTCGGTGTCGGTATCGACCGGCTCCTCAAGACGCTGGTCGTCCGACGCACCGACGACGACTTCGTGTTCGTGCTCGTCCCCGGTTCGCGCCAGATCGACTGGCCGAAGCTCCGGGCCCAACTCGGCGTGTCACGGCTGTCCCTGCCCGACGCCGACCAGGCCCGAGCGGTCACGGGGTACGAACGTGGGACGATCACCCCGCTCGGGTCGGCACGATCCTGGCCGGTGGTCGTCGACGCGTCCGTCACCGCCGATGCGGCACCGGTCACCATCGGGGGCGGCGCCCACGGGGTCTCGCTGGTGGTCACGCCGACCGACCTCGTCGCCGCCCTCGACGCCGACGTCGCCGACGTCACACGCGCAACCTGACGGGGTCCGGACCCGCCGTTCGAGCACCCAACCCCTACCCTCCGGGCCATGCGGTCCTGGACACTCCTCACCGGCGTCGGGGTGGCTGCGGTGGCTCTGGTCGCGGCCTCGGCCACCGCGGTCGTCCAGTGGCAACGGGCCGATGCCGCCGAGCAACGCGCCGACGAGCTGAGCGACGAGGTCGCCGACCTGCGCGACGAGATCGAGCGGCTCGAGGAGGAGCTGGCACCGGCGAGCCGGCCGGAGGACGCCGACGACGGCGATGACGCGCTCGAGGGCCTGCTCGGTGACCTCGGCCTCGAGGGGCTGCTCGACGGGACCTCGGGGATCCCCGGCGCGGCGTGCATGGTGCCCGACGACGCCGACGGGCTCGGCGGGCTGTTCGACGACCTGCTCGGGGGAACCGCCACCCCCGACGACCCCGACGAGCTGGTGGCGCTGATCGCCAACCAGGTCGCCGAGCTGCGCCAGCTCGAGTGGCAGGAGGAGGTCGAGGTCGACTTCCTCGACGACGCCGCCCTGCGGGCCCGGCTGGACCAGCTGCTCGACGAGGACGCGGACCCCGAGGCCGAGGACGCGGACGCCCGGCTGCTCGAGCACCTCGGCGCCATCCCTGCGGGCGCGGATCTCGGCGAGCTGCAACGAGAGCTGCTGGGCGAGGCCGTGGCCGGGTTCTACGTCTCCGACACCGGCGAGCTGGTGGTCCGCGTCCCGGACGACGGCACCATCCGGCCGCTCGACCGGGTCACGCTCGCCCACGAGCTCGAACACGCCCTCGCCGACCAGGTGCTCGGGCTGCCCGACACCTCGGCGATCGACGACGCCGACGCCCGACTCGGTGCCCTGTCGGTCATCGAGGGCGACGCCACACTGCTGATGAACCTGTGGGGCCTCGAGTTCCTGTCCTTCGCCGACCAGCTCGCGATCGCGACATCGCCGGACATCGTGGCGGCACAGGCGGCGCTGGACGGCGTGCCCCACTTCCTGCAGGAGCAGCTGCTGTTCCCCTACACGGCCGGGCTCGACTTCGTCTGCGAGCTCTACCTCGAGGGTGGCTGGGCCGCCGTGGACGCGGCCTACGACGACCTGCCCACGACCTCGGCCGAGGTGGTGTTCCCCGACCGGCGCGGCCAGGAACCGGAGCCGGCGCCCGCGTTGACCGCGCCGGCCGGCTACGACGAGGTCCGGGCCGACACCTTCGGCCTGGCCCCGCTCGAATGGCTGTTCCAGGCGCCCGGTGGCGACGAGGACCGGGCGCTGTCGTCACCTCGCCAACGTGCTGCGGCCTGGGCCGGCGGCGAGCTGCGGGTCTGGGTCTCCGGGGCCGAGACCGCTGTCGGCGCCGCCTTCGTCGACGGAGGCGGTGGCCCCCCGCTGTGCACCTCGGTGACCGAGTGGTACGCGGCGGCCTTCCCCGACGCCAGCGGCACCCGCTCGGAGGGCGCTGCGGTGTTCCGGGGCGTGGACGTCGACGCGGTCGTGGCCTGCGATGACGATCACGTCCGCCTCGCCATCGCGCCCGACGTGACGACCGCGACACGCATCGTCGGAGGCGGGTGAGGCGACACTTCCCGGGATGGAGCCCAGGAAGTGTCAGCTCCGAGCCGTCCGGCACCTCGTGCCTGACGATTCCTGGGATGCAGCCCAGGTTCTGTCATGCGTCGGGTCACGGGGCGACAGCGAGCCGCTGGAACAGCTCGATCGGTGCCTCTTCGAGGTCGACCACGTCGTCGAGCGTCGCCGTCCCGGTGACCACCGGGTGCAGGACGTCGTCGACGAGCAGGTGCAGGCGGGCGTCGGGACCGTCGGGCGGCACGATCACGAACGTGCTGCCGGTGGGCTCGTCGGTGACCGCGAGCCGGGCGACCTCGCCACCCACGGTGGCACCGTCGGCCTCGAGCTCGGCGAGCTCAGCGGCACGGGGCTGCTGGATCCGCAGCGCCATCCCGTCACTGACGAGGTAGATGAGTCCGTCGTCGACCTCGAGGACCTCGGCCTCGGCCTGACCACTGGCGCCAGCAGGCTCGGGGTCCTGACCCGCAAGCAGGACGACCAGGGTGATGACGGCGGCAAGGGCCGCGACCGCGGCCAGGGAGCGTCGAAGGTTCATGTCTCGGATCCTTGAGGGCAGGCCCGCCCCGGTGGCGGACCGTCACCACCCCCCTGACGCGCTCCCCGCGCCGCACGTTGCCTCGACGCGTGCGGACGTGCGGCCGACGCACGACCGCCCTGGTCCCGCAGGCTTCAGCCGACGACGACGAGGTCGTCGCGGTGGATCACCTCGCGGGCATAGCCGGGGCCGAACGTGTCGACGGCGTCCGCGGTCGACCTTCCGGCCAGCCGCGTCACATCGCCGACGTCGTAGTTGGACAGGCCGCGTGCCACGACCCTGCCCTCGGGGTCGACGACCTCCACGGCATCGCCCACCTCGAAGGTGCCGTCCGCGCGCACGACTCCGACCGCGAGCAGCGAGGTGCCACGCGACCGGAGCGCCTCGGCCGCGCCGGCATCGACGTGGATACGCCCGTGGGCGGTCAAGGCGAACCCGATCCACAGGCGGCGCGCCTCGACCCGGTTCGGCCGCGCCACGAACCACGTGCCGACCTCGGCGCCCGACACCGCATCGACGAGCACGCCGGGCTGGCGCGCGTTCGCCACCACCACGTGCGCGGCGGAGTGGACCGCGACGCGTGCCGACCCCACCTTGGTCCGCATCCCGCCCGAGCCGACGTAGGACCCGACCCCACCGATGCGGTCGAGGTCGAGATCGTCGATCTCGTCGACCCGGGCGATCAGCTGCGCGTCCGGGTCGTTGCGAGGGTCGCCGTCGTACAGGCCGGACACGTCGGACAGCAGGGCCAGCACCTGTGACTCGAGCATGGACGTGACGAGGGCCGCGAGGTGGTCGTTGTCGCCGTAGGCGAGCTCCTCGGTGGCGACGGCGTCGTTCTCGTTGATGACCGGGACCGCGCCGAGGTCGAGCAGCCGGCGCAGCGCGGTCCGGGCATTGAGGTAGCGGTTGCGCCGGACGAAGTCGTCCTGGCTGAGCAGGATCTGGGCACCGGTCAACCCGTGCGACGCGAGGACGTTCTGGTACTCCTGGATGAGGTCGCCCTGCCCGACCGCGGCGCACGCCTGGAGGGTGGGGAGATCGACGGGACGACGATCGAGGCCGAGCAGGCCCATGCCCGCGGCAACGGCCCCGGACGAGACGACCACCACCTTCGAGCCGGCTTCCCGAACCGAGACGATCTGCTCGGCCAGCTGGCGGACCTGGGGCCGGTCGAGACGGCCGTCCTGGCCGCGCAGGCTCGACGACCCGATCTTGATCACCGCCAGCCGGGGGCGCTCGAAACGGGCGGTCACGCGTCGGCCTCCGGGTCCTCGGCCTCGCCAGCGAGCACTGCGGCGCGCTCGTCGGATGGCAGGTCGTCGAGGTCGGGATCGAACTCGAACACGGCGTCGCCGATGACGACGTCGTCGCCGAGACGTGCCCCGGCGGCCACCAGCGCCCGCTCGACGCCGGCGCGCCGTAGGCGGCCCTGGAGATACCGGACGGCGTCACGGTTGTCGAGCGGGAGCATCTGCACCCACCGTTCGATCCGCTCGCCGGTGACCTCGAACGCGCCGCTCGGATGCCGGCCGACGTCGAACTCGGGGCCGGCCGGGACCAGATGCAGCACCACCTCGTCGTGGTGGTCCGCCACCTCGACCCGGGTGGGTCCGACGCGGTCGCGCTCCGCGTGGACGAGCTCACCGAGCCGGTAGCGCAGGGCGTCGAGCCCTTCACCAGACACCGCCGAGACCTCGAACACCTCGTTGCCCGCTTCGGTCAGCGCCGGCCCCACGAGCTCGGCCATGGCCCGCCCGTCGGGCACATCCACCTTGTTCAACGCCACGACCGACGGACGCTCGAGCAGGTCGGGGTCGTGGCGGCGCAGTTCGTCGCGGAGGACCGCGAGGTCACGTTCGGGGTCGCGGTCGGGCTCGAGCGGCGCCGCGTCGACCACGTGGAGCAGCACGAGGCAGCGTTCGATGTGGCGCAGGAAGCGGGTCCCGAGCCCCTTGCCCTCGGCGGCACCTTCGATCAGGCCGGGCACGTCGGCAAGAACCACGTCGATCGGGTTGCCGTCGCGGGTGTCGCCGGCGCGCATCACCCCGAGGTGTGGCGTGAGGGTCGTGAACGGCCACGCCTCGACGCGCGGCTTGGCCGCCGACAGCCGACCGACCAGCGAGGACTTCCCGGCCGACGGAAAGCCGACCAGGCCGACGTCGGCGATGAGCTTGAGCTCGAGCCGCAGCGACCGTTCACGCACGCGCTCACCCTGCTCGGCGAATCGCGGCACCCGCCGGTGGCGGGAGGCGAAGGTGGCGTTGCCACGCCCGCCCCGGCCGCCCCGACCCGCGACGTAGCGCTGGCCGTCAGCGACGAGGTCGGCCAGCAGCTCACCGGTATCGCGGTCGCGGACGACCGTGCCGATCGGGACCCGGATGACCTGATCGGCGCCGTCGGCACCGGTCTTGTCCATGCCCGCGCCGTGCCGCCCGTCGTCGCCGCGCCGGTGCGGGTTGCGGTGCAGGTCGATCAGGGACGTGGTCGACCGGTCCGCCACCAGCACCACGTCACCCCCACGTCCCCCGTCGCCGCCGTCCGGGCCACCACGAGGCACGTGGGCCTCGCGACGGAACGACACGGCACCGTTGCCGCCGTCGCCGCCGCGCACGTGCACCGTGCACTCGTCGACGAAGCTCGGGGCTTCCACGGATCGCTCCAGACCGGGCGGACGGGACGTTAGTGGGACGCAGAATGCGAGGAGGGCGGCCACAGGGTGGGCCGCCCTCGCGCTGACTGCTCGGAGGCGGTCAGGCGTCGACCGGGTCGATGTTCGCGATGGTGCGCTTGCCGGCCTTGCGGAAGCGCACCGAGCCGTCGACGAGCGCGAACAGCGTGTCGTCGCCACCGCGACCGACGTTCTCGCCGGGGTGGATCTTCGTCCCGCGCTGCCGCACGATGATGCCGCCGGCGCGCACGACCTCGCCACCGAAGCGCTTCACCCCGAGACGCTTCGCATTGGAGTCGCGACCGTTGTTGGACGAGCCGCCGCCCTTCTTCGTCGCCATGCCATCTCCTCTGTGTCAGAGCGCCCGCGGTGCCGTGCAGCACGTACCGCGCCTGCTCAGATCTCCTCGATGCGGACCGTCGTGCGGTGCTGGCGGTGCCCGCGGCGCTTGTGCTGCCGCGACTTGTTCTTGTAGTTGAAGACCCGGATCCGTGGGCCGCGGTCGTGGCCGGTGATGGTGGCCTTGACGGCGCGCGTGCCGAGGTCACCGCCCGTGGTCACCCCGTCGTCGTCGACGACGAGGACCGGGGTGAGCTCGACCGCGTCGCCGACGTCACCCGTCAGCCTCTCGACGGTCAGCTCCTGCCCGGGCTCGACCCGGTACTGCTTGCCGCCCGTG
>CAZSQF010000124.1:0-8215 GCA_964608935.1 uncultured Actinomycetota bacterium
CTCGGCGGCCGTGGCCCGATTGATGTCGACGCGTCCGTCCCCGGTGACCGCGCCGCCCGGTATCCCGTCGGCCGGGGGCGGTGGCGCCACCTCGCCGTGCCGCGGCAGGTGGACGTGTTCGCCGTCCTCGACGGGTCGGGCCAGGTTGAGTCGCTCCGGGTCCGCGTCGGCGGTCGCACCTCCCGCCGCTGCGACCGCATCACCGACGCGGGCGCCGCCGGGCAGCGTCACCAGCCCAGGTGTGGCGACCGCTCCGGTGACGTGGACGGTGACCGCCGCAGGCAGGGACGGTGCTCGGTCATCGTCCGGCTCCGCGGGATCGAGCGGTGCGCCGAGAGCCCCCTCGGCGACCGGAGCGCCGACACCCGCGACCGGCGAGGGCAGCTCGTCGGGACGGCGGTCGGCCGACACCCACAGCAGCACCGACGCGAGCAGCGCGCCGGCGACCAGCACGACGAGGCCGGTCAGCTCGGCCGGGGTGGCCTCGAACCAGGCGGCGACGCGTGCCAGGCGGCCACGGCTCTCACGGGTGACGTCCACGCCGGCAGGCTGCACGGCCGCGCGCGCTGACGGCCGATGGATCGCCTACGGGCTGTGGACATCCGCCGGCACCGGCCCGGGGGCCGCCGACGCCGGCGAGGTCATTCGGACCGGATCACCACGGCGTACAGCCACGCCAGCCCGAGCACGATCAGTCCGAAGACGATCTGCTTCATCGCCTGGGGCGCCCGCAGGAAGGTGAGCATGGTGGTGAGCACGCCCAGGATCAGTGCCCCGAAGATCGTGCCCGTGTAGGTGCCGACTCCGCCGAAGATCGAGGTCCCGCCGATCACGGCGGCGGCGATCGAGGGCAGCAGGAACTCCTGGGCGAGCCGGAGGTCGACCGCCCCGGTCTGCCCGGCGATCAGGATCCCGGCCAGCGCGGCGAACACGCCGCTGAGCGCGTAGGCGGCCAACAGGACCTGCCAGCTGCGCACGCCGGCGAGGCGCACGGCGACCGGGTTGTCCCCCAGGGCGTAGAGCATCCGTCCGAAACCCGTGTAGCGCAGGCCGACCACGACCAGGATGGACACGAAGGCCCAGATGAGGGCGTTCCAGGGGATGAGGTTGTTGAGGAACGCACCTGCCCCGAGCAGCCGGATGAAGGGTGCCACCGACGTGGCTCCCATCAGCACGGTCTGCGCCCACTGGCTGAACAGACCGAGCAGGATCGCCGACATCGCCAGGGTCATGATGAGCGGATGGACGCGGAACACGCCGACGCCGATCCCGTTGACCGCCCCGGCGACCGCGCCGACCACGAGTCCGAGCACGATCGCGCTGGCCACGCCGTCGGCGGACTGGCTGCCGACCACGTAGGCGGCCGCCGTCGCGATCATCGCCACCGACATGTCGATGCCGCGCGTGAGCATCAGGATCGTCTGGCCGGCGGCCATGATGCCGAGCGGCGCGGCGAGCAGCAGGGTGTTGCGCAGTCCGCGCAGGCTCAGGTAGCGCGGCTCGATCATGCCGGTCACGAGCACGAGCACCACCAGCACCGTGCTGAGCACGATGAGGGGGCGGTCGGACAGGAACCGTGCCCACGCCCGGTGGGTCGGGGCCGGCTCGTCGACACCGGGCGGGGGTTGGCCGGTCTCCGCGGTCGGGGATTCGGCGCTCATTCGGCCCTCCGTCGTCGCAGCTCGAGCAGGCCGGCCACCATCATCACGACCACGATCAGCACGCCCCGGATGACCTGGGCGGTGTTCGGGTCGATCGACATGGCGGTGAGGATCGGGTTGAGCGTGAACAGGATGATGCCGGCGGCGATGGCCCCGACGACCGAGCCGACCCCGCCACCGAGCATGATCCCGCCGAGGACCACCGCAGCCAGGCTGTTGAGGGTGCCGTTGGCGGCGTTGACGAAGCGTGGGTCACCGGAGTTGGCGATGGCGGTCATCGAGATGCCGGCGAGGCCGGCGAAGGCACCGCCGACGGCGTACGAGACGATCTTGGCCCGTCGGGTGTCGACCCCGGACAGGTAGGCCGCGTTCTCGTCGCTGCCCAGTGCGTACAGCGACAGGCCCTGGCGCGTCCGGGTGAGCCACGTGCCGACGATGAGCGTGGGCAGGGCCAGCGCGACCAGCGACGGCCAGTAGTTCGTCCCGACCCCCGTGGGCGAGCCGGTGAAGACGTAGCGCAGGCCCTCGCTGGTGCCGCCGCCGGGCGACGGCAGGACCAACAGGGCCGCGCCGGAGAACACGAACAACGTCGCCAGCGTCACCACGATGTCCGGGACGCGCGACACGACGATGACCCAGCCGACGATCCCGTTGAGCAGCGCGGCGCCGGCCACCACCCCGACCGCGATCGCGACGGTCGCGCCGAAGGACTGGCCCTCCATCAGCAGCGCCGACACGGAGTTGGCGAGCACCATGAGCGCACCGACGCCGAGGTCGATGCCACCGGCGAGGACGATCACCCCCTGCGACAGCGCGAGGTAGACCGTCGGCAGGCTGTTCTTGGCGATCGACGCGACCTGGAACTCGCCGAACGCCGGGATCAGCGTCGTGTACCACGCGATCAGCGCCAGCAGCAGGATCCACACGCCGGCGGTCCATCCGTGACGCCGCACGAATCGGCGTCCCGAGAAGCGTGTCCGGCCGCCCAGCGATCGGTCCGTGGCGGTCGTCACGACGTCGCCTCCTCCAAACCGTGGGCCGCGCTCAGCAACGCCGCCTCGTCGGAGGCAGCGGCCGCGTCCAGCTCCTGGACGATCTGGCCGTCATACATCACCAGCACGCGCTCGGCGACCCTGGCCACCTCGGCGAATTCGCTCGTGTAGTACAGGATCGCGGCGCCGTCGTCGGCGAGCTCGCGCAGCAGGTCGTAGATCTGCTCCTTCGTCCGGATGTCGATCCCACGGGTGGGATCGAAGCACAGCAGGGTCCGAAAGCCAGCGGTGAGCCAGCGGCCGACCACGACCTTCTGCTGGTTGCCGCCCGAGAGTCGGCGCGCCTGACGTTGCGCGCGCATGTCGATCTCGAGCCGCGCGACGGCCCTTGCAACGAGCCGGTCCTCGTCACTGACCAGCGAGAACCAGCGCCCGATGCGGTTGTAGAGCGCCGAGGCGAGGTTCTCGCGCACGGACCGCTGCGGCAGGAGCGCGTGGAGCCGGTCGGAGGGGACCAGCACCACACCCCGCCGGATGAGGTCGTAGGGCGATCGGGCCCTGACCGGCTCGCCGTTGACCACGATCTCGCCGCCGTCCAACGGACGGTCACCCGACAGTACGTCGAACAGGCGGTCCTGGCCCTGGCCCTCGAGCGCGACGACGCCGAGGATCTCGCCCGCGCGCAGCTCAAGGGACACGCCCTTGAGGTATTGGCGGGAGGTCAGCTCCCGGGCCTCGAGCACGACCGGTGCGTCGTCGTCCCTGGTGGCGCTGGTGTGCGCCTCGCCGGTCGGTGCGGCCTCGCCGAGCATGGCCTCGACCAGCTTCGCCTCACCGCCCTCGGCCGGCGTGAGGGTCGCGACGTGGCGCCCGTCGCGGAGCACGGTCGCCCGGTCACACATCCGCAGGACCTCGCCGAGCCGGTGGGTGATGAACAGCACCGACCGGCCGCGCTCCCGCCACTCGGACATCACCGAGAACACGAGCTCGGCGTGGTCGCCGGGCAGCGCCGCGGTGATCTCGTCGAGCATGAGCAGCTCGGGCTCGTGCGCCAGCGCCCGCGCGAGGTCGAGCAGTCGCAGCGCCGACAGCGGCACGTCCTTGACGGCCGCGCCGAAGTCGAGCCCGGCGAGGTCGAGCCGATCGAGCCACTCGCGGACCTGGTCGGGCGCGATGCCCGCGAGCTGGAGGTTCTGCTCGATCGTCAGGTCGGGGATGAGCGCCGGGTCCTGGAACACCGTGGCGAGCCCGACGTCCATCGCGTCGTTGGGGTTGCGGGGATCGAGCGGGTCACCGTGGACCCGGATCGTGCCGGCATCCTTGCGGACCACCCCCGACAGGATCTTGACCAGCGTGCTCTTGCCGGCCCCGTTGGCCCCGAGCAGCGCGTGGATCTCGCCCGGTTGCACGGTCAGGTCCGCCGAGCGCAGGGCCACGACGCTGCCGTACCGCTTGGTGACCTGACCGACCTCGAGCAACGCCGGCCGAGCGGCGCCGGCGTCGTCGCGTGCGTCGGTCATGATCGTCCGCCTCTGGCCGGAGGGTCGGGCACCGCGATGGTGCCCGACCCTCGAGCCTGCGCCGTCAGCGGTCTACTCGCCCGGACCCCTGCAGTCCAGGACGTCCTGCTGCGTGTAGGTCGTCCACGGCTCGATCTCCATGGTGGAGACGAAGCCCTGGGGCAGGTCCGGCAGGTACAGCTCCTCGAGCGTGCCGAGGTCGTTGACGTTGTCGTAGACCTCCGGCGTGAGCAGAACGTCACGCGGGTGGTCCTCGGCGCCGGTCAACAGATCGATGGCGATGGCGGTGGCGACGCCACCGACCGGGGGCGGGTTGGTCACGATCGCCCCGACCAGCCCGTCGTCGCCGAGCTCGATCAGCTGCTCGATGAAGCCGTTGTTGTCCGCCCCGACGATCGGGACGTACTCATGATCCGCGGCCGGGAACTGCTCGACGACGGGGTAGTCGATCCCCGAGGTCCAGATCCCGTCCACGTCGCTGGTCGACAGGATGTCGAGGGCTTGCGACGCGCCGGTCGACGGATCCCAGCCGGTGTGCACCTCGCTGATGATGTTGATGTCCGGGTAGTCGTCAAGGGCCTGACGGAATCCCTCGTCGCGGTCGCTGTCGGCGGGGTGGCCGTCGAAGCCGCGCATGTAGACCACGTCACCGGAGCCGTCGAGCTGCTCGAACAGCCACCGCGCGCCGAGCTCGCCGTAGGCGACCTGGTCGTTGGTGACGTTGTAGGCCGCCTCGGCGGTCACGGCCTGGTCGACCGCGATGACGATGATGCCCTGGTCGTGGGCGGCCTGGATGACGTCGTCGAGCGCGGTCCGGTCGTGGGGGTTGACGATGATGGCGTCGACGCCCTGACCGATCAGGCCCTCGATGTCGGAGATCTGCCCGCTCGCGTCGGTGTCACGGTTGGCGAGCACGACCTCCGACACCTGGCCGCTCACGCGCGCCTGTGCCTGGATCGAGCACACCATCTGCTCACGCCACTGGTTGCCGACGAGGGTGTTGCTGACGCCGATGACGAAGTCGCCTTCGGGCTCGGGCTCATCGGGCTCATCGGGCTCTTCGGTGTCGTCGGGCTCTTCGGTGTCGTCCGGGGCCGCATCCGGCTCGTCGTCGGGCGCGCAGGCCGCGAGCACGAGGCCCACGACGGCGAGCACGGCGACGAATCGGTACCGCGTTGTCCATCGCTGCTTCACGCTGTCCTCCCTCTCGTTCATCCCAGATCGCGGGGATCGGGCCGCCCTACGGTGGGTGGACCCTGTCATCCAGCGCTGCCCAGCAGCACGTTTGGATGTATAGACAATTGCCATGCTAGGGCGGTCGTAGCAGGAGCGTCAACATCGTCGCGCGGTCGGGTGGAGCCGGGCGGGTTGCTCCCTCCCCCGGAGTTGACTATACGTCTAGGCAATCGACGGTTGGAGGCACGATGCGCTCGCACGCGATCACGATGCTGGGCACGGGACTGATCGGCGGCTTCTACACCCAGACCCTGCACGGTCAGCGCAGCCGCGACCGGGTGCAGGTGGTCTATTCGCGCAGCACCGAGCGGGGTGAGGCGTTTGCGGCCGAGTGGGACGTGCCCGAGACCACCACCGACATGGAGGCCGCCATCCGCCACCCCGACACCGACGTCGTGGTCGTGGGGCTGCCCAACCACCTCCACGAGGAGGCGATCGCCCTGTGCGCGGACGCGGGCAAGGCGGTGCTGTGCACCAAGCCCCTGGCGCGCAACGCCGAGGAGGCCAAGCGCATCCTCGACACCGTCGAGCAGGCGGGGATCTTCGCCGGCTACCTCGAGGACCTGTGCTACACGCCGAAGACGCTGAAATCGCTGCAGAGCGTGCGCGACGGTGCGGTCGGCGACGTCACCTGGGTCCGCTCCCGCGAGACCCACCCCGGACCGCACTCGGCATGGTTCTGGGACGGAAAGTACACCGGGGGGGGCGCGATCATCGATCTCGGCTGCCACTGCATCGAGATCATCCGCAACTTCGTCGGCAAGGGCAACCGGCCCGTCGAGGTGTCGTGCTGGACCGACACGTTCGTGCACCCGATCGAGGACGAGGACAACGCCATCGCGCTGATCCGGTTCGAATCGGGCGCGATCGGCCAGTTCGAGGTGAGCTGGACCTTCCGGGGCGGGATGGACCTGCGCGACGAGGTCGCCGGGACCGACGGCACCATCTGGCTCAACCACTTCCTGCGCACCGGCTTCGAGATGTTCACCGCCGGGACCAGCGAGGGCTACGTCGCCGAGAAGGCGGAGACCGACGCGGGCTGGCTATTCCCGGTCGGCGACGAGGTGGTCGAGCTCGGCTACGTCGACATGTTCACCGACATGTTCGAGGCGCTCGAAGAGGGCCGCGACCCGCAGGAGACCTTCTACGACGGCTACGTCGTCAACGCGATCATGGACGCGTGCTACCGGGCGGCCGACTCCAAGCGGTGGGAGCCGGTCGAGCTCGACTGGCGCGGAGGGACCACGCCGCGGATCACCCGGGACGTCGAGACATACGACGGCAAGATCGTGATCAAGTCGGAGACGCTGCCCGACGGCCGCCGCAAGATGATCCTCAAGGACGAGGAGCAGGGCGAGTACGTCGACCGCGTGGTCAACGACTGACCGCCGCCCACGCCGGCGTGCACCTCGAGGTCGTGGCCGACGACCGCTGGTCGGCCGTCGTGGCCGCCCGGTGGGCCGAGCGGCTGGCGGCCCAGCCGGGGCTGCGGCAGTGCCTGCCGACGGGGACCACACCCGTCCCGGTGTACCGCGACGTCGCCGCCTCGGTCGCACGCGGCGAGACGAGCTTCGCCCGCGCCGAGGTGTTCCTCCTCGACGAGCTCGGTGGCCTCCCGCGCGGCCATCCCGCCCGCTGCGACACGATGCTGCGGCGCGGCCTGCTCGACGACGTCGACCTGCCGAGCGGGCGTTTCCACCGGCTCGATCCCGACGCCCCCGACCTCGCCGACGAGTGCCGACGGTTCCAGGCCGAGGTCGACCACGGCGGCCTCGACCTCGTCCTCCTCGGACTCGGGACCAACGGCCACGTCGGGCTCAACGAGCCGGGCTCCGACCGCACCGCGCCCACCCGCCGTGTCACCCTCGCTGAGGAGACGCGCGCAGGCACCGGGCGCTACGGCGTCACGGGCACCCCGCCGACATGGGGCCTGACGCTCGGCCTGGCCCCGATCCTCGCGGCCGGGGAGATCTGGCTCCTCGTGTCGGGCACCGTCAAGGCCGGCATCCTCGAGCGGACCCTGACCGACCCGATCGGACCGCAGCTGCCGGCCAGCTTCCTGCGCGAGCACCCGGCGCTGCGCGTCATGGCCGACCGGTCCGCCGCCGCCGGCCTGTGACGCCTACACGACCCAGGGGGAGAGCACGTCGCGGGCGAGCAGGAAGCCGCGCTTGATCAGGTCGTCGCTGCCCTCGAACTGCCGGTCCTCGTGCTCCACGCAGATCACCCCGTCGTAGCCGACCCGATACAGCGCGCTGAAGAAGCGCTGCCAGTCGACCTGTCCGAGCCCGGGCAGCCGGGGGACCTGCCATCCCATGCCGAGCGACAGGACGCCGTGGTCGTAGAGGGCCGCCTCGTCGACCTCGAGGTCCTTGGCATGCACGTGGTAGAAGCGCTCGCCGAACTCCTCGATGGCGGCTTCGATGTCGATCATCTGCCACACGAGGTGGGACGGGTCGAAGTTCAGACCGACGGTCTCGCCGAACTCCTCGAACATCGTGCGCCACATCGACGGCGAATAGGCGAGATTGTGCCCCGACGGCCACTCGTCGGTCGAGAAGATCATCGGGCAGTTCTCGATCGCGATGCGAACGCCGGCGTCCTCGGCGCGGCGCACGAGCTCGGGCCACACCTTCCTCGCCTCGTCCCAGTTGTCGGGCTGGGTCTTGCTCCGGTCGGCCCCGATGAAGGTGTTGACCACGCCGACGCCGAGCCGGGGCGCGGCGTCGATCACCTTCTCGAGGTGGTCGACGACCGCCTGGCGGTGTGCGGGGTCGGGGTGCAGCGGGTTCGGGTAGTAGCCGAG
>CAZSQF010000125.1:0-8188 GCA_964608935.1 uncultured Actinomycetota bacterium
TCCACCCGGTTCCACGTGTCCCCCGACGGCCGCGTCGACGACGTGTCGGTCGAGGTCGCCGTGGTCCGGTCCCGCGCCAAGCTCACCTACGCCGCGCTCGAACCGTGGCTGGACGGCGATGCCGACCCCGTGCGGGCGATCGCCGGCGCGGAGGCGGACACGGCCGAGGCGGTGCTGTCGGCCGCGTTCGAGGCCGCCCGCCGGCTCGGGGTGGAGCGCGACGCCCGGGTGACGTTCGAAGAGCTGTTCGACCAAGCGGAGGTGACGCCCGCGGTGGTCGACGGCAAGCTGACGACCGTCGAGGCCGAGCCCCACGCGCGGGCCTACCGGCTGATCGAGCGGCTCATGGTGGCGGCCAACGAGGCCGTGGCCCGGTGGCTGGTCGCCCGTGACGTCCCCGCCCTGTACCGCGCCCACGCCGGGCTCGACCCCGAACGGCTGGCCCGGCTGCGCGCGGCCGTCGAGCTGGCCGGCGCGAGCGTGCCGGCGCTCGACGACCCGGATGCCGAGGCCGACGCGGTCACCAGCCAGATCCTCGCGGAGGTGGATCGGCTGGCCGCCGAGGGACGCGAGGCGGACCGCAACCTGCTCGTGGCGGCGGCGACGACCTCGACCGCGCGGGCCACCTACGATCCCGACCCGTCACATCACCGTGGCCTGGCGGCCGCGCCCTACACCCATTTCACATCGCCCATCCGGCGCTACGCCGACCTCGTCGTCCATCGACAGCTGCGCGCGGCCCTCGCCGACGAGACCCCGCCGCACGCAGTCGGGGACCTGCGGGCGCTCGCCGGGTGGCTCGACGCCCGCGCCGGCGCCGTCAACCACCTCCAGGCCCGCGAGCGCGGCGACCTGTGGGCGCGCCTGCTCGACCGGGGCTTCCTCGACGCCCCGGAGCCGGCGACCGTCACCGGGCTGACGTCGGCCGGCATCAAGCTGCGCCTGCCCCGGCTCGGCGTCACGGGCTTCGTCACCGCCGAACGTGCGCTCGACCTGCCCCCGCGCGAACGCGGCAGCCTCAGCGTCGACGACCACGGCCTGACGACCACGTCGGGGCCGTGGCGGCTCGGCAGCCGCGTCGCGGTGCGGTTCGTCGGTCTGGACGACACGGGCCGGACGATCTGGCGGCTCGCGGACACCGACACGGCCCCGGTCGCGGTCGCTGGCTGAGCCCTTATCCTCGGGGGCGTGCGAACGCGTGTCCGCTTCTACGCCGAGCTCGCCGACCTGTCGGGCGACGCCGAGATCGCGGCGCCCGTCGGCGAGCCGCGGTCGGTCAAGGACCTCGTCGAATCGCTCGGGGTGCCCCACCCTGAGGTGGCGCTCGTCGTCGTGGACGGGCGGCCGGTCGGGTTCGACCACCTCGTGGTCGGCGGTGAGCGGGTCGCCGTCTACCCGCCGTTCCACGGCATCGACCTCGCCGGCGTCACCACGGTGGCGCCTGCACCGATCGAGCCCCGGTTCGTCCTCGACGTGCACCTCGGGACGCTCACGCGCCGCCTGCGCCTGCTCGGCTTCGACTGCTGGTATCGGACCGACGCCGACGACACCGAGCTCGCGCGGGTGGCCGTCGACGACCGGCGCATCCTGCTCACGCGGGACCGGGGGCTGTTGATGCGGCGGGTCATCTCGCACGGCTACTGCCCCCGATCGGACGACCCGGAGCTCCAGGCGCTCGAGGTGATCCGGCGCTTCGACCTCACTGGGCGGATGGCCCCGCTGACGCGGTGCGTCAACTGCAACGGGGGGCTCACGCCCGTCGACAAGGCCGAGGTGCTCGACCAGCTGCCGCCCCGCACCCGCGTGGAGTTCGACGACTTCGCCCGGTGCGAGCGCTGCGGTCAGGTCTACTGGCCCGGCTCGCACGTCGACGCCGTCGACGGGTTCCTGAACCGCGCCGCACGGTGACCCCGCCCGCGGCTGGTCAGACGTGGTCGAGCTGGGCGATCGGCTGGCGACCGAGATAGCCGGCCTCCGGCGGGTGATACCAGGCGATCGCCTCCTCGCCCTCACGCCAGCACAACAGGACGTCGGTCTCCTCGCCGTCCACGACGGCCCGTGCCGGGAAGTCGAGCAGCGCCGGCGCGACGCCCTTGACCTGTACACCCTGGTCCTCGAACCAGCCGAGCGCATCGCTGATGCGGGCCTCGAGCGCCTTGGCCTCGGGGACCGCGCCGCCAGCCGCCTCACCGGTGTCGATGGCGCGGGTCAGCTGTTGGAGCTCGGCGACCGACGCGGCCACCTCGCCGATCCGCTGTCGGGCCTCGGGCAGCAGCGCCGAGGCCTGCTCGAAGGTGAACGTGGCGGCCATGGGCGCGAGTATCCCGCCTCCGACCCGCCTGACGCCAGCCGGCAGCACCGTTCGGTCCGATCACAACGGCGGGCTGATCCGCAGCTCCGGGCTCGGTGTCGGCGCTCCCTCGCCGAACAGCGGCGCGGCGCCGCCCCGCCATTCGTCGGCAAGCTCGAGCAGCCGGGCCGTGGCCGTCGGAACGGTCTCGCGCTGGTGTGCCGTGAGCGGGTAGTCGAGCGGCGGCAGGTCCGGCCCTCGCACCAGCAGCTCCTCGTAGCGCCGCGAGGCGCCCTGCGGCTCGCCGTGGTAGCCGGCCCGGAGCCGACCGAGCAGCTGCTCCACGAGCGCCATCGAGGACCTGAACCGCAGCCATCGGTGCGCATCCCAGCCAGGGGCAGCGTCCACTCCCGGACCGCGGACCCCGAAACGGTCGGCGAGCCGGTCGGCCGCGTGCTCGCCGCGCGCCCCGAGGCGGCGGATCAGCCCGGGGGGCATGTCGAGGTTGAGTCCCCCCTCGTCGTCGTCGAGGCTGACGTGCACGACCCGGTCCCAGTAGCCGTGGACGCGCATCTGGGTCCGGTCTCCCCAGTTCTGCATCGTGTCGGCGACGAGCCGGAGGAACCGGCCGAGACCGACGACGTCCCGCCACTGGAGGTGGTGGCCGGCGACGGCGGTCTCGGGCAGCCACACGTTGCGGCGCTCGTCATCGGCGTCCATGGGGTGGTCGGGATGGGGCGCCCGCAGGTTGAAGCCGAAGGTGGGCCAGCGCGGCAACGGGCGGTCGAAGAAGTGGATCGGGAAGTTGCTGGCGATGCCGCCGTCGGACAGCCAGCACGTCCGGCTGCGCAGCCAACCGCGAGGATCGTCGTCGGCGAGCCACCCGCGCACGTCGTCGAGGCGCTCACGCCAGTCGGCACCGGCGCCGGCGAGCCAGTCCCTCCACGCGTCGCGCGCGTCACGGTTGGCCTCCAGCGACCAGTCCACGGCGTGCAGCGGGACGGCGCTGATGAGCACCGGAAAGCTGAGGCTGAGCCTTGTGGCGACCACCACCGGCAGGTCCGACGCGTCCGGCAACGGCCGCAACGGGGCCACGAGCTCGCACAGCAGCTCCCATTGGCGCCACGTGGCGTCGTCGGCGCCGGGCGGCCGTGACGGCGGCCGTGCCTCCATCCACTCGACGACGTAAGCCGGGAAGTACGTCCGCATCACCGCGGGGTCGAAGAAGTAGCCGCTGGCGTCCACCGACCACGCCGGCTCGAACGGCACCGCGTACGGGCGCCCCTGGGTGAGGTCGGTGGTGATCATCCGCAGATTCACGCCACCGGCCGCGAGGTCGCCGAACGTGAGCGGCTTGGCTGGCAGCGCGCTGACGTCGATCCCCGCGGCGGCCAGGTCGGCCGCGCGGACGACGGCGCCGGCCCGCCCGCCCACCTCGACGTCGAGGGCACGCACGTCGTCGACGGTGGCGACGCCGTCGGGTGTGCCGTCCGGGGACACGACGCCGAGCTGCTCGAGGTCGCGCCGGGTCGTGATCCGGCGCATGCCGGCGACGTCGGCGATGCCGTCGAGCTCACTACTCAGCCACACCGTCAGCGGGGCCTCGGGGCCGGGCGTGAGCCGGGCGCCGGAGGTCGGGCCCGGCTCGGTGCCGGCGGGCGGCCCGCCGCTGCACAGCCCGAAGCGGTTGGCCGCCAGGTCGTGCACTCCGCGCCGCGCCGTGGCCACGGCGGCGCCGACGACGAGGCCGGCCACCACGACGACGACGGCGGCCAGGGCGGCCAGCACCAGGACGGGTCCCCAGAGCCACGACCACGCACCGGACAGCCCGGCCACCGGGGGCACCAGGACGGCCAGCCCCGGCAGCGCACCGAGCACCAGCCAGCGGCGCGCACCGCGCAGGCGCAGGGCGACGCCGACGAGCGCCGCGGCGATCCGGGGCCGGCTGTGGGACACGACCCGGACCAGCCGCCAGTACGGCCGGGTGACCCGGTCGGGTTGGAACAGGTCGAACAGGTGGGTGCCGGTCCCGAGGAACTCTCCGAGCGTGGCCAGCCGCTCGAACCCGCTCGACGCGTCGTCGGGAGCCGGTTCGTCGAGGTCGGCGTCATCCCACTCGGACGTCTGGCGTGCGAGCTCGGCAGCGGCGGTGCTCGCGGCGGCGATCGCGCCGGCGGAGGTCCCGCCGACGTTGTGGAAGCGATAGGTCCCGGCCAGGCGGCACACCGCCGGCGGATAGACGACACCGCTGGTGATGCCGCCCTTCATGACCACGTCGCAGTCGAGCTCGGGTCGGTCGATGGGCATCGTACGGCTCCGCCGGTCGGGGCCGGCACTCCTACTGCCCGTCGCGTCCCCCGAGCATGGTCCCGCCCGTCAGCGCGCGGTGGCGAACGCCCAGCGGACGCGGGCGCTCGCCCGGCCGGATCACCGCGCGAAGCCCTGCCACCCGACCTCGTCGAGCGTGTCGAGGTCGTGCGCCGCGACGCCGGCGGCGGCCACCGTCAGCCACCGGTTGCCGATCACGAGCGAGCGCAGGATCCGCGCCTGCCAGCTGCGGTCCCACCACAGGTCCTCGAGCTCGTACTCCTCGAGGTCGTCCACGTCACCGCGCGGCACCGCGACGAAGTCGAGGTGGGTCAGCACCTCGCGCTGGTCGATGCCGGTCTCGGCGTCGGCCGTGAAGGTCACGACGCCGCTCGACGGCCGCTGCGGCTGCTCCCGCGGGTCGATGTCCCAGATCGAGAACGGCACCACGGTCAGGCCCGTCGCCGGCCAGTGCAGGAAGGCGCGGTGGTCGTGCTCGACGTCGCTCCAGCCCTGCCCGATCGTGACCTGGTCGATGCGTCGCGGGTCGGTGGCATCGGACACGTCGAACAGCGACAGCTGCGTGCCCTTGGTCATGCCCCGCTCGTCCGCGTCCTGGCCGACCCCGAGCAGCAGGTCGTCGCCGACCGGGTGCAGGTAGGCCGAGTAGCCCATGATCTTGAGCTCGCCCTCAACCACCGGGTCGGTCGGATCGGACAGGTCGACCGTGTACAGCGGGTCGACCTCGCGGAAGGTGACCACGTAGCCCGCGTCACCCATGAACCGGACCGCGTAGATGCGCTCGGTGACGCCGAGCCCACCGACCTGGCCGACCTGGATCAGTCCGCGGTCGGTCACCTCGAGGACGGTCACGAAGCTCTCCGACGGCTCGGAGCTGCCCCACCACGCGCTCCCGACGGTCGTGGCCACGCGCAGGTGGCCGTCGTGCTCGGACAGCGCCCACTGGCTCAGCAGCGTCCCGGGCGCCTGGCCGGAGGCGAGGTAGTCGGCGGCGCGCGGGTCGGAGATGTCGAACGCGTGGATCTCGGTGGTGACCTCCTGCTCGGCTCGGCTGCGGGCGCGCTCACTCAGCGCCTCCCAGTCGATCCAGCGGGTCGTCGCCACGTACAGGCGCTCGGCCGACGCGTACACGGTGTCGCCGCCCGCGAGGACCGCGGTCGCCTCGCGACCCGGACGCAGCCCGCCGTCGCCGAGATCGACCGTCAGCACCGACACCGTCCCGAGCCCGGAGAACGCCTGGGGCCGGGCGATGCGGTCGCAGGCGAGCAGCGACCCCTCGGTGGTGCGGCCGCCGGCGACCTCGTGCACGAAGTAGGGGATCCAGTCGTCGGCAGACGACTCGCGGATCACCTCGCGGTTGGCCTCGAGCGCGTCCCGCTCGGCGCGCAAACCGCCGCCCTGGGGGAACACGAACGGGAGGTTGACCGGCTCGGAGCGGATCACGACGCGGGCGACGCCGTCGACCAGCCGGGCCGACAACGTCCGACCGTCGAGCGTGAGCCGCTCGGTCACCCGGGGGGCGGCCGGGTCGCTCACGTCGACCATCGTCACGACGGACGTGTCGCTCCAGCCGCCGGGGGGCAGGATCGCGTCGGCGGCAGCGTCCAGAGGGATCACGCCCCCGTGCCCGGAGGTGGTGATCAGCAGCCGGTCGCCGTCGAGGAGCAGCTGGGCGTCCCACGCATCGTCGAGGTCGAGCGTCGCGATCTCGCGTGGCGCGCCCGAGGCGACATCGAGGATGCGCAGCCGGCCGGCCGAGGCGACGTAGAGCGTGCGCCCGTCGGTCTTGACCATGTCGGGCTCGTCGACGCCGACCTCCTGGACGTTGGTTCCCGAGTAGTCCACGCCCGCGACCGGGGCGTCGGCGGCCGCCATCGCGTCGCCGTCGTCAGCCGCTTCCTCGGCGACGTCGAATTCGACGCCGCGCCAGCCTCCGCCCCCGAGGCCGTAGGGCGTCACGAGCTCGAGCGCGTGCTCCTGGACATGGGCCAGGTAGTCGTCGCACGCGTCGAACGGGGACAGCGCCGCGAGCACGAGGTCGTCGGGCAGCGCGGTCGGATCGGTGTCCGCCGGCGACGTGCAACCGGCCACCAGCGTCGCGACGATCGCCGCGATGAGCAGCTTCCTGGTCCCCACAGCCCACCCTCCACTCGACGTGTCCACGAGGTTGGACGTCGCCCAGCCCGTCCGGGTTCCACGCGCCGTGCTTCAGCCGCGGTGGCGGTACACCGGCACCTCGGCCGGCGGCAGCGGCGTGTTGCCGAGGATCAGGTCGGCGGCCTTCTCGGCGATCATCATCACCGGCGCGTAGATGTTGCCGTTGGTGATGTTGGGCATGACCGACGCATCGACGACGCGCAGCCCGTCGACGCCGTGGACCCGCATCGAGCCGGGATCGACGACCGCCATGTCGTCGAGCCCCATCCGGGCCGTGCACGACGGGTGCAGTGCGGTCTCGGCGTCACGGGCGACCCAGTCCAGGATCTCGGCGTCGGTCTCGACCGACGGTCCCGGCGACAGCTCACCGCCGTTGAAGGGGTCGAACGCGGGTTGGGTGAGGATGTGGCGGGCGACGCGGACCGCCTCGACCCACTCCCGGCGGTCGTTGCCGGTGGACAGGTAGTTGAACCGCAGCGCGGGCTTGACCCGGGGGTCGCGGGAGGTGATCCGCACCTCGCCGCGCACGTCGGAGTACATCGGGCCGACGTGGACCTGGTAGCCGTGCCCGGTCGCCGGCGAGGTCCCGTCGTAGCGGATCGCGATCGGCAGGAAGTGAAACATCAGGTTCGGGTAGTCGACGTCGTCGTTGGAGCGCACGAACCCGCCGCCCTCGAAGTGGTTGGTCGCACCCGGGCCGCGGCGCAGGAACAGCCACTGGAACCCGATCCACGGCCGGCGCCACCACGCCAGGGCCGGCGCCACCGACACCGGCTGCTTGCACGCGTACTGGATGTAGACCTCGAGGTGGTCCTGGAGGTTGTGCCCCACGCCGGGCAGGTGTGCCACCGGGTCGATGCCGAGGGAGCGCAGGTGGTCGGCGTCCCCCACGCC
Organism: uncultured Actinomycetota bacterium; assembly: GCA_964608935.1. Classification (GTDB taxonomy): domain Bacteria; phylum Actinomycetota; class Nitriliruptoria; order Nitriliruptorales; family Nitriliruptoraceae; genus CAZSQF01. Next base: position 7,670 of record CAZSQF010000125.1, read on the forward strand.
GGACACCTGGAGCAGCTGTGGGGTGTTGATGGCCCCACCGCACAGGATGACCTCACCCGCCGCGACGCGGTGGAGCCGGCCGCGGTGGACGTACTCGACACCGGTCGCCCGGGTGCCGTCGAAAACGACCCTGGTCACGAAGGCGCGCGTGCGCACGGTGAGGTTGGCACGCCGCCGGACCGGGTGGAGGTAGGCCCGCGCGGCCGACCACCGCCGGCCACGGCGGATGTTGCGGTCGAAGGGCGCGAACCCCTCCTGGCGGTAGCCGTTGACGTCGTCGGTGAGCTGGTAGCCGGCCTCCTGGGCCGCGGCGAAGAAGGCACGGAACAACGCACCGTCGGCCGGGCCGCGCTCGAGCACGAGCGGCCCGTCGCCGCCGCGCCAATCATCGGCGCCGGCGCGGCAGGTCTCCATCCGCTTGAAGTAGGGCAGGCAGTGGGCGTAGTCCCACGCCTGCATCCCGGGCGCGGTCGCCCACCGGTCGTAGTCCATCGGGTTGCCGCGTTGGAAGATCATCCC
>CAZSQF010000126.1:0-8166 GCA_964608935.1 uncultured Actinomycetota bacterium
ACGGGAGCGCGACGACGCTGGCCGTCGCGGTCCGGCGGTGCCCCTCGACGGTGATCTCGAGCTCGACACGGCCCCCCGGCCGAGCGTGGGCCGGCTCGAGCCGGGCGATGGCCAGATACTTCTTGAGCAGCGGCGACCACGTCCCGCTGGTCGCCTTGCCGACCTGCCGGCGCCCGGAGTAGACCGGGACCGGGTCACCCCACGAGGTGGTCGGTAGCTGTGGCGGGAGGTCGAACTCGTCGAACACGGCCTCGAGCGAATCCCAGTCGGCCTCGAGCCCGACCGTGTGCCAGCGCGCCCCGCGGTCCGCCTCCTCGCGCAGGGCGGCACGGCCGACGAAGGGACCCGCGTCGAGCGACACGCACCACCCGAGGCCGAGCTCGAACGGCGTGGTCTTCTGGACGTCGAACAGCGTGTGCCGGGCGGGGACGTAGTCGACCGGGTTGAGGATCAGGCCCGCCTCGATCCGGGTGATGTCGAGCGCGGCGTTGCCGACCGGGCGCAGGTTGTGCCGCGCCCCCACCTCGATGACGAGGTCCCACAACCGCTCCGCCCGTTCGGCCGCAACCCACACCTCGTAGCCGAGGTCCCCCGTGTACCCGGTACGGGTGACCGTGACCGGGACGTCGGCGAAGTGGGTGTCGACGGAGCGGAAGAAGCGCAGCGGCGCCACGTCGTCGCTCAACTCGGCGAGCACGTCGCGCGACGTCGGTCCCTGGACCGCGAGGGCCGCGATGTCGTCGCTGACGTCCTCGATGTGGACGTCCATCCCGACACCGGTGTCCTCGAGCCAGGCGTAGTTCGGGTCCGCGGCGGTCAGCCGGTAGCGATCCTCGGCCAGGCGCAGCACGACGCCGTCGTCGACCACCTTGCCCTCGGGATCGCACCAAGGCGTGTACACCGCCTGCTGGACGGCGCAGCGGGTGAGGTCGCGGGTCACGACCCGATCGAGCAGCCGGCCGGCGTCCGGTCCGCTGACGTGGTACTTGAACAGGGGCGTGACGTCGATGAGGCCGGCCGACGAGCGCAGCGCGAAGTACTCGCGCAGGTGGTCCGTCTCGTAGGTGACGGGCGAGAGGAAGCCCGCCCATACGAGCCAGTTCTTGCTCTCGCAGAGGGCATCGACGCGGGAATGGAACGGCGTCGTCCTCGGCATCGCTCCCGCCTCCGCTCGGTCCCGCGACCGGATGGAGCATGCCCATGTTTGAACAGCAGGTCAAATAGTGGGGTGGTCAGCGACCACGCCGCGTCGCCGGCCGAGCCTCGAAGCCGAGCTCGCGGGCCGTCATGCCGACGACCACCTCGCGCATGCGCTCCGGCCCGATGTCGGGGTCCCCGAGCAGGACCTGGATCACGAGCCCGTCGATGAGGGCCGCCAGGCGGAGCACGAAGTCGTCGACGTCGATCGGCGCGAACTCGACGTTGCGGCGCCCTTCACGCACGATGTCGGCGATCGTGTCCCGCCAGCGCTGGTCGAGCGCCTCGCGTTGTGTCTCGATCTCGGGATCACGCAGCGCGCGGGACCACAGCTCGATCCACAGGGTCCATTCCGCGTAGTCGGTCTCGTCGTCGAGCATCGGGCAGGACCGCTCGATCAGCCGCACCAGCCGGTCCCGGGACGTCGGCAGCTCGGCGAGATCGGCCATCGTCTCGTCGTAGAAGCGGTTCTCGGAGAACGTCAGCGCCTCGGCCAGCAGGCGGTCCTTCGACTCGAAGTAGTACACCGCCAGGCCCGGACTGACGCCGGCGCGGGCCGCGACGTCGGCGATCCGCGTGTCGCACACCCCCCGCTCCCCGATGACCTCGGCGGCCGCGCGCAGGATCGCATGCCGCCGTTCCGACTGGCGCGGTGAGCCGGCCGGCCGGTCCGGCCGGCCGCTCGCCGCTTCGCCGGCGCGGTCGTCCCGCGATCCGCCTGACCCGTCCTCGCGACCCCGTGCCATCCCGCCTCCGGTCCCATCCTTTGACGGGCCATTCAACCAGAATCGACGCGGCCGTGACCGCATGGAGCGCCAGGGGTCGCCTAGACTTGATTGAACCGCTGGTCAAGATGGGCGGGTGCCGCCCTCCACGGTCGAACAGTCAGGTGCGCCGTGTCGGGAATCGTCCCGCGCAGCAACGAGACGTCGGACCACCACCCGGTCCGGCGGCTGATCGAAGCCCGGTCGGTCGCCGTCGTCGGTGCGAGCGCACGCCCCGAATCGGTGGGGGCGGTCGCGCTCGAACAGCTCCTCGAGGGCGGCTTCGACGGCCAGCTCTACCCGGTCAACCCCAGGTACGACGAGCTGGCTGGCGTGGCCTGCTTCCCGTCGCTGACCGACATCCCCGACGTCGTCGACCTGGTGATCCTCGCGGTCCCGGACGCCGGGCTGACCGAGCAGGTCGAGCTCGCGGCCGCACGCGGCGTCCCAGCGGTGGTGGTCTTCGGTGGCTTCTCCGCGGTGGCGAGCACGGATGGCCGACCCCCGCTCGCCGACCGCCTCGGGGCGATCGCGCGCGCCAACGACATGGCGCTGTGCGGGCCGAACAGCATGGGCTTCATCGACTTCCGCCGCCGCCTACGGGCGGTCGGCTACTACGAGCCATTGAGCCGCGAGCCCGGCCCGATCACCTTGCTGAGTCACTCCGGGTCGGTGTTCTCGGCGCTCCTGCACAACTCGCGCGGGATCGAGTTCGACCTCGCCGTCTCCACCGGGCAGGAGACCGTGCTGTCGGTCGCCGACTACCTGGTCCACGCCTTGGAGCGCGAGACGACCGAGGTCATCGCGCTGTTCCTCGAGACCATGCGCGACGGCCCGGGGTTCGTCGCAGCGCTCTCATCCGCCCTCGAACGCGACGTGCCGGTGGTGGCGCTCAAGGTGGGGCACTCACCGGTCGCGGGCGAGCTCGTCCGTGCGCACTCGGGCGGCCTCGCGGGGGACGACGCCGCCTACGAGGCGCTGTTCGACGCCTATGGCGTCTCCCGCGTGCGGACCCTCGACGAGATGATGGACACCCTCGAACTGTTCCGACCGGGCCGCCGCGCGGGGCCAGGAGGGCTCGCGACCGTGCACGACTCCGGTGGCGAACGGGCCCACCTCGCCGATCTGGTCGACGAGGAGGGCCTGTCGTTCGCCCGGATCGACCAGGCGACGACGGCGCGACTCGGAGCGCGGCTCGATCCCGGCCTGTCCCCCACGAATCCGCTGGACGCGTGGGGCAGCGGTCGCGACTTCGAGGCGGCGTACCGCGACCACCTGCTGGCCCTGCACGACGACCCGGACACCGCCGTGCTCGCGTTCGCGGTCGACCTCACGACCGAGGCTGGTGACGACGTCGGCTACGTCCGCGTCGCCCGGGAGGTCAACGACGCGACCGTCAAGCCGTTCGCGCTGCTCGCCAACCTCACGAGCGGGATCGACCGCGACGACGCCGCCCGGGTCCGCGGGCACGGGGTGCCGGTGCTCGAGGGCACCGGATCGGGGCTCGCCGCGATCCGGCATCTGCTCGAGCGCCGCGACGTGATGGCCCGTCCCGCGCCCGAGCCCACACCGGGTCCCGACCCCGCGATCACCGAGTCGTGGCGGCGGCGCCTGCGCGCCGGCACCCCGTTCACCGAGGCCGAGGGGCTCGCCCTCGTGGCGGACTACGGCTTGCCGGTGGTCGCCCACCGGCCGGCGGCGAGTGCGGACGAGGCGCTGGCGGCGGCCCACGATCTGGGGTGGCCGGTCGCGCTCAAGACCGCCGAACCGGAGATCGACCACAAGAGCGACGTCGGGGGCGTCCGCCTCGACCTCGACACGGCCGACGCGCTGCGGCGGGCCTACGACGACCTGGCCGTCCGGCTCGGCCCGGCCGTGCTCGTCAGCCGCATGGCACCCCCGGGCACCGAGCTCGCGCTGGGCCTCGTCCGTGACCCCCAGTTCGGTCCGATCGTCGTGGTCGCCGCTGGCGGAACGCTGGTCGAGCTGCTGCGCGACCGCTGCGTGGCCCTGCCGCCGGTCGACACCTCCCGCGCCCGGCGGCTGGTGGAGCGGCTGGCCCTTCGCCAGCTGCTCGACGGGGCGCGCGGGCGCCCACAGGCCGACCTCGGTGCGGTGATCCACACGATCGTGTCGCTGTCGCGACTGGCGGAGGACCTCGGCGACGACCTGGCAGCGCTCGACGTCAACCCCTTGCTGGCCGGCGCCGACGGATGTGTGGTCGTCGACGTGCTCGTCGTCCCGCGCACCGAGGACGTGGCGGTCACGGAAGGTGGGCGGCGACGCCCCGCTTGAACAGCCCCCGGGCGATGATCTGGCGCTGAATCTCGCTCGTCCCCTCCCAGATGCGGTCGACCCTGAGCTCGCGGTAGTAGCGCTCGACGGGGTGGTCGCGCCGATAGCCGCGGCCTCCGAGGATCTGGACGGCGCGGTCGGCGACCCGTCCCGCCATCTCGGACGCGTACAGCTTGGCGGCCGCGATGCGGGCGTGGGCGATCCTCGGGTCCCCGCCGGCGTCGACGGTGTGCGCGGCGTGGTAGGTGAGCAGACGCGCGGCGCTGAGCTCGACGAGCGAGTCGGCCAGCGGGAACGACACGCCCTGGAAGTCCGCGATGCGCTGTCCGAAGGCATGCCGCTGGTCGGCCCAATCGCGCGCGAGCCCGATGATCCGCTCGGCCGACCCGCAGCAACGGGCGGCGATCATGAGCCGTTCGACGGCGAACCAGGCCCGCGCGCTGTCGCCGCCGCCGTCGGGGACCCGGTCACGATCGGGGACGCGGCACCCGTCGAGCACGAGGTCGACGTGGCGGCTGAGATACGGATCGTGCATGTAGGTCGGCGTGCGCGTGATTGTCAGGCCGGCGGCGTCGCGTGGGACGAGGAACAGCGACTCGTCGCCGTCCGCCCGCGCCAGCACGGCGAAGAAGCCGGCGAAGTCGCCGTCGGTGACGAACCACTTCTCACCCGACAGGACCCAGTCGTCACCGTCGCGCACCGCGTCCGTCGTGATGCCGGCCACGTCCGAGCCGGCGCCCGGCTCGGTGATCGCCCACGCCTCGCGGGTCTCGCGGCGGATCACGGGATCGACGTACCGCTGGCGCTGATCCGGTGTCGCGACCTCGAGCAGCTCGCGGGGGCCGCGGTCGGCCACCAGGTAGCCGAGCCCGTTCGTGGCCCAGCCGGCCTCCTCCTCCACCGCGACCAGACCGAGCATCGACAGATCGCGCCCACCGTGCTCGCGCGGAAGATTGAGGTTGCTGAAGCCCTCGGCGCGGGCTGCCTCGCGCAGGGCTGCCAGCCGGTCGCGGTCGATGCGGCCCTGCTCGGCGATGTCCGCCTCGAAGGGATGCAGCTCCCGCTCGGTGAAGGCCCGCGCTCGCTCCTTGAGCTCACGCACCTCGTCGGGGAGGTCGGGGATGAGGGCCTCGTCGGGCGCCACGGCCTGCTCCGTCCGGGAGTACCCGCGATCGACCCGTCCAGCGGCGATCCGAGACTCACATTTGACTGGCTGTTCAGTCTAGGCTGTCGCCGCCGTGCACAGCAACGGTGGCAGCCGACCACCGCGAGCGGACACGCACGGCGGGAGCACGATGGAGAGCCCGACACTGGCGAGCCGCCGCTGGACCGCCCCGTTGGCGTCGGTCAGCGTGGCATCCGGGGTCTTCTGGGGCACCTTCGGTGTCTCCTTCACCGATTTCATCGCGGGCCGTGGGCTGAGCTACGCGAGCGCGGGCAACCAGCTCGCGGCGCTCAGCATCGTGTCGATCCTGATGATGCTGTTCGTCGCGTCGCGCCTCGAGCCGATGGCGCGACGCTGGTCGGTCGGTGGCGCGGCCGCGACCACGACGCTCGGGATCGTGCTGCTCGTCGTGACTCCCGATGCGGCCCTGATCGTCGCGTTCGCCGTCGCCGGCGCCGGCCAGGGCCTCGAGGACGTCTTCGTCAACGCGGCCGGCCAGGAGGCCGAGGTCCGCAGCCGCACGCCCGTGCTCCAGCGACTGCACGGCTCCTACAGCGTCGGGGCCGGTTTCGGGGCCCTGGGGACCGGGGCAGCGCTCCAGGCCGGCATCGGCTACGAGGTGATGCTGCTCGTCGCGGCGGCGCTGCACCTCGCCAGCGCCATCCACGCGACGCTCGGCATCACCGAGCTGCGCGAGAGCATCCGCCGTGCGCGCCCGGGCGTCTCGCTCTCGGTCCTCGCGACCGCACCGGTCCTCCTCGTCCCGGCCCTGGTGCTCGCCGCGGCGTACTTCGTCGAGGGGTCGATGGACGTCTGGTCGGTGCTGTTCCTGCGCGAGGCGCTCGACGCGAGCGCCCTCGTGGGCGCATGGGGGCTGGCCGCGTTCAGCTTCGCCATGGCGCTCGGGCGGCTGTTCGCTGCCCAGGTGCTGTTCCGGTTCGGCCCGGCCAGGACCCTCATCGCATCGGGGCTGGGGTCGATGGCGGCCGGCTCGGTGGCCCTCGTGGTCGCCGACCCGCTGTGGGCCAGCACGGCGTTCCTCGTGGTGGGGTTCTGCGTCGCCGCCGCCGGACCGGCGGCGATCGGGATGGCGGGTCGCGCCGGGGTCGACATCGGGGTCGCGATCGCCGCGATCAGCACCATCGGCTACACGGGCTTCGTGCTCGGGCCACCGCTGTTGGGCTGGCTGGCCGACCGCGCCGGCGTCCGTGCCACCATGGCCGTCATCGTGGTGGCGACGATCGGCATCGCCATCGCAGGCCTGCTCGCACCGCGACACCAGGACCCACACGACGAGCCGGCGGCCAGCTGATGCCCGACCCACTCGTCGACCCCCGACCCGCCTTCGACATCCTGGCGGCGGAACGTGTCGCCGACCTCGCGTTCGGCATCCGTGGGACGGTGACCGAGCTCGGCGGCGAACGGGACCGCACCTTCCGGGTCGACGCGGACGGCGGTGGCGCCTACGTGTTGAAGGCCGCCAACCCGGCCGACGGCCCCGACGTGCTCGACCTCCAGGCCGCCGCCCTGGATCACGTGGGCCGCACCGATCCCGACCTGCCGTTCATGCGGACCGTCGCGCCGCTCGACGGGGGGGCGTGGACGTCCGCGGTCACCGACGACGGCGTCCGGCACCTCGTCCGGATGTTCACGCTCGTCCCCGGCCGCTCCGTCGCCGCCGAGCACCTCGACCACGACGCCCTGCACGCCTACGGGGCGGTGGTGGCCCGGACCGGCCGCGCGCTGCGTGGGTTCTTCCACCCGTCCGCGCGCTACGACATCCTGTGGGACCTGCGCCACGCACCGCGGCTGCGCGGGCTGCTCGACGCGATCACCCACGACCAGCACCGGGCCCTCGCGGCCGAGGTGCTCGACCGGTTCGACGCGCGGGTGGCGCCGGCGTTCGACCGCCTGCGCGCCCAGGTCGTCCACAACGACCTGACGCTCGACAACGTGCTGCTCGGCGACGACCACCGCGTCAGCGGGATCGTCGACGTCGGCGACCTGACGCACACCGCACTCGTGTGCGACCTCGCCATCGCCCTCGCCGGGATGATGTGGCGACGGCCCGACCCGGTGGAGGCCGCCCAGGCTGCGATCGCCGGCTATACGAGCATCACTCCGCTCGAGCGCGGCGAGGTCGACCTGCTGCCCGATCTCGTCATGGCGCGACTGGTCGCCTGGGGCACGATCGCCGCGTGGCGGGCGGGTCGTCATCCCGACAACACCGATTACATCACCGCCGGCGAGGACGACGCCTGGACGCTGTTGCTGACCCTGGAGGTCCTCGGGCCAAGGACCGTCGCCCGCCGGCTGCGCACGGCCGCACTGGCGGGCCGCTTGCCGTATCCGGCCGTCCCGACGGCCGAGCTGGTCCCGCGCCGGCGCGCCGTGCTCGGCGCATCGCCGCTCGCCTACGCCGACCCCGTCCACTTCGTCGCCGGTGAGGGGGTGTGGCTGTTCGACCCGGACGGGCGTCGCTACCTCGACGCCTACAACAACGTGCCCGTCGTCGGGCACGCTCACCCGGACGTCACGGCCGCGATCGCGGGCCAGACCGCCTCGCTCGCGACCAACACGCGCTACCTCCACGAAGCGGTCGTGACGCTGGCCGAGCGGCTGGTGGCGACCATGCCGGACGGGCTCGACACCGTCGTGCTCGTCAACTCGGGCAGCGAGGCCAACGACCTCGCGTGGCGCCTGGCCACCGCCGCGACCGGGGGCCGGGGAGCGATCGTCTCGGAA
>CAZSQF010000127.1:0-8151 GCA_964608935.1 uncultured Actinomycetota bacterium
GTGGCCATGATGGACGATGCCGACGGTCCCACGAGGTTCCAGCCGACGGAGGACGACGCATGACCCCGGATCAGGGCTCCGCCTGGCCGAATGGGGCGCCGAGCGTGGGCGCCGTCGCTGAGCGGTCCCGTCGTGTCGAGACCGCCGACATCGAACGCTTCACCGAGATCAGCGGCGACCGCAACCCGATCCACTACGACGCGGAGGTCGCAGCCGCGAGCCAATTCGGGCAGATCGTGGTCCAGGGCGGGGTCATCACCGCCATCCTCAACGCCGTCGTGGCCGAGGACCTCCCCGGTCCGGGCAGCGTGTTCCTCGGCGTCGAGTGGCGTTTCGAGGCGCCGGTGCGACCGGGTGAGGTCATCACGGGACGGGTCGAGGTGCTCGAGGTGCGTCACGACAAGCCCATCTCACACCTGGCCACCACCGTGACGCGCGACGACGGGATCGTGTCGGTGCGCGGCACCGCGACGTGCTTCACCCTGCCCCTGTAGGGGCCGGGCCGGACGTCACAGCGACTTGCCGGGATTGAGGAGGTTGTGCGGGTCGAGCGTGGCCTTGATCGCCCGCTGCACCTGCAGGTTCGCGGCGCCGAGCTCGCGCTCGAGCGTCCGTTGCTTCGTGCGCCCGACGCCGTGCTCCCCGGTGGTCGTGCCGCCGAGATCGAGCGAGGCGTCCAGGATGTCGTCGAAGGCGCGGATCGCGCGGGCGCGGGCGTCGTCGTCGCCGTGCGGCACGAGCAGGGTGGGGTGCATGTTGCCGTCCCCGGCGTGACCGAAGGTGTGGATGCGGGCGTCGTGCTCGGCGCCGATCTGCTCGATGCGACCGATGAGGTCGGGGATGCGTGACCGGGGCACCCCGACGTCCTCCCAGATCAGCTCCCCGAGCCGCTCCAGCGCCGGACCTGCCAGACGCCGGGCCTCGAGCAGCGCGTCGGCCTCGTCCGGATCGTCGGTGAATGCCGTGTAGGACGCGCCGGCGGCGTCGCAGTGCTCGGCGGCGCGCTCGACCTCAACCCCCTGCACCGGGTCCGGGCTGTCCGACTGGGCCAGCAGCAACGCCGCGGCATCGCGGTCGAGCCCCATGTTGCGCCAGTCATCCACGACGCGGATGGTCGCACGGTCGACGATCTCGAGCAGCGACAGCTCGAGCCCGGACGCGGTGATGTCCGCGACGGCCCGGCCGGCCTGGCCGAGGCTCGGGAAGAACGCCACCATGGTGGAGGCCCGCTTCGGGGCTGGGCGCAGCCGAAGCCTGATCCGGGTGACGATCGCGAGCGTCCCCTCCGAGCCGACCAGCAGCCCGGTGAGGTCGTACCCCGCCACCGCCTTGACGGTGTTGCCGCCGGTCTGGATCACCGTCCCGTCGGCCAGCACCGCCTCGAGTGCCATCACGTAGTCGCGCGTGACCCCGTACTTGACGCAGCACAGCCCGCCGGCGTTGGTCGCGACGTTGCCCCCGATCGAGGAGAAGGTCTTCGACGCCGGGTCGGGCGGGTAGAACAGGTCGTGGTCGAGGGTCGCGGTCGAGATGTCGGCGTTGAGCACGCCCGGCTCGACGACCGCCGTCTGGTCGACCGGGTCGATCTCGAGGATGCGGTCCATGCGCTCCAGGCACACGACCAGGCACCCGTCGATGGCCGACGAGCCGCCGCACAGGCTCGAACCCGCGCCCCGCGGCACGATCGGCACGCCGTGCGAGGCAGCCACCTTCACGGCCGCCGCGACGTCCGCGGTGGTGCCCGGGAAGCACGCCGCGGTCGGATGGCCGGGCTCGATCCAGGTGGTGCGGTCCCAGCGGTAGGTCTCGAGCACGTCCGGGTCGGTGACCACGGTCCCGTCCGGAAGTGCGGCGGCCAGCTCTTCGACGAATCCTGCCGACACGATTTGGCCCGTCGTCGGGTGCGCGTTTCCGCACGACGATGCTATGCCGTCGCAGCGGATAGGTTGACCGGCCCCTGTCGATCACTGCGGGGAAGAGACCCTGGACCTCGTCCGCATCACCGAGCCGGACGATCCACGGCTGGCCGACTTCGCCGCGTTGACCGACGCGCAGCTGCGCAAGCGCTATGAGCGCGAGCACGGCGTCTTCATCGGCGAGGGTCCCAACGTCGTGCGCGAGCTGCTCCGGTCGCGCTACCGCACCCGCTCGCTGCTCCTGGCGGAGGAGCGGGTCGACGACCTCGCCCCCGAGCTGACCGGGCTCGACGCGCCGGTGTACGTGGTCGGCCGGGACCTGCTCTACGAGGTGGTGCGGTTCAAGCTGCACCAGGGCGTGGTGGGCTGCGGCGAGCGGGCACCGTGGCCGGACCCCGCCGAGGTGGTCGAGGAGGCGCGCGTCGTTGTCGTGCTCGAGGGCCTCAACGACCACGAGAACCTCGGGTCGTTGTTCCGCTCGGCGCGGGCATTCGGGGTCGACGCCGTGCTGCTCGCCCCGGGCTGCGCCGACCCGCTGTACCGCCGCTGTGTGCGGGTGTCGATGGGCCACGTGCTCCATCTGCCGACCGCACGACTCGCCGGGCTCGGAACCGGGCTGGAGCTGCTGCGGTCCGCGGGCTTCACGCTGTTGGCGCTCACCCCGTCAGCGGGCGCGGTGGACCTGTCCGATCCGTCGGTGCCGGGAGACGGGCGGGTGGCGCTGCTGCTGGGCGCCGAGGGTCCGGGGCTGAGCCGCGAAGCGCTGCAGGCCGCCGACGTCCGGGTCCGCATCCCCATCCACCCGCAGGTGGACTCCCTCAACGTCGCGACGGCCGGTGCGCTCGCGTTCTACGCGTTGGGACGGGCGCGACCGGTGTCCTGACCGACGGGCCGGCCCCGCACCCGTCTACCATCCGCACGCTGCTGAGGTGGACGCAGGGAGGAAGCGTGCGACCAGCCGGGCCCATCGAGCCCACCATGATCCGGGTGCGCTTCCACGAGCTCGACCCGTACGGCCATGTCAACCACGCGGTCTACCTCAACTACTTCGAACAGGCACGCATCGACCTGCTCGAACGGATCGGATTCGGTCTGCCGCGCCTGGCCGAGCTCGGTCACCACATCGTCGTGGTCGAGGCCCACGTGCGGTTCCGCGCGCCCGCCCTGGCCGGGGACCGCCTCGAGGTGCGCACCGAGATCGCCGAGCTGCGCCGCGCCTCGTCGCGTTGGCACCAGCGCCTGCTGCGCGGCGACGACCTGCTCGCCACCAACGACGTCCGGGCGGCCATCACCGACCTGTCCGGACGACCCACGACGCCGCCCGCCGGCCTCGGCGAGGCGCTCGCCGGGCTCGGCGACGGACCCGCCGGTCCGCCCGGCTGAGGTTGCGGACGCCTCGGGCGCCCGGGCCGTCAGCGGTGCTCGGGGTTGGGGGCATCGAACCGGCATCCGGCGTCCCACAGCGAGCGCTGGTTGCCGTGCGCCGGTATCCCCCCGGCATCCTTCAGCAGGCGCGCCAGATGCAGGAGGTTCCAGGTCATGAAGGTGGTGTTGCGGTTCGTGAAGTCGTTCTCGGGACCGCCTGAGCCGTCGTCGGCGTAGGACGGCCCCGGGCCGGCCTCGCCGACCCAGGCCGCGTCCGCCTGGGGCGGGATCGTGTAGCCGAGGTGCTGGAGCGAGTACAGCAGGTTCATGGCGCAGTGCTTGGCCCCGTCCTCGTTGCCGGTCACGATGCAGCCGCCGACCTTGCCGTAGTAGGCGTACTGTCCGTCGTCGTTGAGCACGGCAGAGTTGGCGTAGAGGCGCTCCACCACCCGGGTCGCGACGCTCGACTTCTCACCCAGCCAGATGGGCGTCAGCAGCACGAGGATGTCGGCGGATGTGACCTGCTCGTAGAGCCTCGGCCAGTCGTCACGCTCGGCCCCGTGCTCGGTCATGTCGGGATAGACCCCTGGGGCGAGGTCGTGGTCGACGGCCCGGATCGTCTGGACCGACACGCCGTTGGCCTCCATGACCGCGATCGACCGATCGGCGAGTGCCTGCGTGTGCGACGGCCCCGGTGAGGGCTTGAGGGTGCAGTTGACGTACAGGGCCGTGAGGTCGGAGTACGTCGCCGGCGCCTCGGCGCACAGTTGACGATCACGCTCGCTGAGTTCGCTCACCGTGGTGCTCCTGCGACTGGGCGCCCACCGACATCCAGGTGGCGACGATGACAACCCCGAGGGTGCGGGGCGAATTCCGGCCGGGCGGCTCAGGCGTTCGCGCGCAGCCGCTGGTAGAGCGGGAAGCCCTCGAGCCAGCCGTCGGGAGCCTCGAACCCGCCTTCGAGCGCGGCGTGCAGCGAATGCCGCTGCTGCTCGAGCCAGGCGATCGCCGCGACGCGCTGGTCCTTGGAAAGCTCGTCGGTCCACACGAGCGTGCGACGGTCCCCGGTCGCGAGAAACGGCTCCCACTCGGTGCGCAGGACCCACATGTCCGGGTCCTCGAGCAGCCAGCGCAGCCGCTCGCGCTGCTCGTCGGTGAGCCGCATCGGCACAGCGCGGCGGGAACCGGGCCCGTTGGGCGGCATCGTGGAGGTCACGTGGGTGCTCGTCATCGGTCAGGGGTCGGCCGCAGCATGTCCGCTCAACAGGGTAGGGCAGGGCCGCTGCCGCGGACACCCCCGCGGCCGGCGGTCCCCGGCGCCCCGTTTCGAAGCGGTCTAGGCCCCGGTCCACCACGACGCGATCTCGGCCATGCCGTCCTCGAAGCGGCGAACCGGCGTGACCCCCAGGACCTCGGGGAGGCGATCCGTGGCGTACCAGCCGGTCCACGGGTCACGGTCCGGTTCGGGCGGCGGTGGGGCGTCGGGGAACATCGACCGGATGGCCTCCACGTACACGCCCCAGGTGGTGTGGCCGCCGACCACGTTCGTCACCACCGCATCGTCACCGTCGAGTGCGGCGACCACCGCATCGACGAGGTCCTCGATGTGCACCCAGCCGAACGATGCCGCCGGGTGCTGGGGCGGCAGCGCCCCGTCTCGCGCACGCTCGGGCATGTGCGTGCCCCACGTGGACGCCGCACCGGCGCCGAGGACCGCTGGGGGCCGGAGGACGGCAGCCGACAGGCCCTGCTCCACGCCGCGCTGGACCTCGGTCTCCGCCTCGGCCTTCGTGACCGCGTAGGGGTTGCCCTCGACGACGAGCGGCGTGTCCTCGGCGATCAGCTCGCCGGCAGCGTCCCGGTCGTACACCGAGGTCGTGGACACGTGCACCAGTCGACGCGTTCCCATGCGGCCGGCCGCAGCGACGACCGCAGCCGTGCCGTCGCGGTTGACCTCTCTGGCGGTGGTGAGATCCGGGCCCATCGCCGCCGCGGCATGGACGGCCGCGTCGGCCCCGTCGAGCAGGCGCGCGACGCCGTCGACGTCGGTCAGGGCCACCTCCGCCTGTTCGACGCCGAGGCGGCCCAGCGCCTCCGTCGGGGTGCGGACGAGCGCCACCACCTGCCAGCCGTCGGCCCGCAGGCGGCGTGCGACGCGCCCCCCGACGAAGCCCGTCGCACCGGTCAGCACCACCCGACTCAAGCCGCCGCAGCCTCCCCGTCGTCGCCGGCACCACGGTAGTCGTCGGGTGCCGGTCAACGGGGTCCCGACCCGGCCTCTACGCTCGTCGGGGCAGTGCCGTCGGCGGGCTCCGGTGTGGCCCGCTCGACCACGACCGCGACGACGAAGGCGACGACGAGATGGAGTACCGACGGCTCGGACGTTCGGGCCTGAAGGTCAGCGTGCTGTCCCTCGGGTCCTGGGTCACCTTCGACAGCCAGCTCGATGTGCAGAACGCCAAGGACTGCATGGCCGCCGCGTACGAGGCAGGGGTGAACTTCTTCGACAATGCCGAGTCGTACGCGGGGGGTGAGTCCGAGCGCATCATGGGTGCGGCCATTGCCGAGCTCGGCTGGCCGCGGCACAGCTATGTGGTGTCGAGCAAGTTCTACTGGGGCATCCACGAGGGGCCGAACACCAGGAGCACGCTCAACCGCAAGTACCTGCTCCAGGCGATCGACGCGTCCCTCGACCGGTTCGGGCTAGACCACCTCGACATCGTCTACTGCCACCGCGCCGACGCCGAGACGCCGATCGAGGAGACGGCGCGCGCCATGTCGGACGCGATCGACCGCGGCAAGACCCTGTACTGGGGCACCTCCGAGTGGACCGCCGACGAGGTCCGCGCCGCGTGGGACGTCGCCGACCGGCACGGGTGGCACAAGCCGGTGGCCGAGCAGCCGCAGTACAACCTGCTGCACCGGCGGCGCGTCGAGCAGGAGTACGCCCGTCTCTACGAGGACATCGGGCTCGGGACCACGATCTGGTCACCGTTGGCCTCGGGGCTGCTCACGGGCAAGTACCTCGACGGCATCCCCCAGGACAGCCGCGCGAGCCTCGACGGCTTCCGGTCGTTGCGCGAGTCGGCGGCGGACGAGCAGCGGACGGCGGTCGTGCGTGCCCTTCGCGACGTCGCCGACGAGCTCGGATGCACGCTGGCACAGCTCGCCATCGCGTGGTGCGCCCGCAACCCGAACGTGTCCACGGTGATCACGGGCGCCTCGCGCGTCGAGCAGGTCCACGAGAACATGAAGGCGCTGGACGTGCTGGCTCGCCTGACCGACGACGTGATGGAGCGCATCGCGTCGATCGTTGCCGACGCCTGAGGGCGGGAGGAGGGACGTCATGGGTGTTCGGCGTGCGCAGGTCGATGACCTCGAGCAGGTGCTGCCGCTGTTCCTCGGCTATCTGGCGTTCTACGACCAGCCTGCCGATCGGGCACAGGCCGAAGGCTTCCTGGCCGCGCATCTCGCGGACGGCTCCGCCACCGTGCTCGTGGCCGACTACGAGGGTGGCCCGATCGACACGGGCCAAGGTGCGACGGAGCTGGCCGGCTTCGCCCTGCTCTACCCGACGTGGGACTCGCTGCGACAGTCCCGCCGCTGGATCCTCCACGACCTGTTCGTCGCCCCGCATGCCCGTCGGGGCGGGGTGGGGCGGGCGCTGATCGACGCGAGCCTCGACCTGGCACGGTCGACCGGTGCCACATCGGTGTCGCTCGACACCGCGCACGACAACCTGCTTGCCCAGGCCCTCTACGAGCGCTCCGGCTTCGAACGCGACGAGGAGTTCGTGGCGTACCACCACGAGCTGTCGTGACGCCGGGTCACCCCGTTTCCGGTCGCCATCCGACGTGGAGCGGGCGCCCTTCGTCGTAGCCGGAGCGCGTCTGCACGCCGAGCACCGCCCGGTCGTGGAGCTCCGGCAGCGTCGCGGCCCCGGTGTAGGTGCAGGCGCTGCGCACCCCGGCGACGATGGTGTCGACGAGGTCCTCGACGCCGGGTCGGTCCGGGTCGAGGTAGCGCCGGCCCGACGAGATGCCCTCCTCGAACAGCACCTTGCGCGCGCGGTCGAACGCGCTCTCGCCCTCCGTGCGCTGCTGGACGGCGCGCGCCGAGGCCATCCCGAACGACACCTTGTAGGGCCTCCCGTCGGCATCGTGCTCGAGGTCGCCGGGCGATTCGTGTGTGCCGGCGAACCACGACCCGATCATGACGTTCGACGCGCCGGCGGCCAACGCGAGCGCCACGTCACGGGGGTGACGCACCCCGCCGTCGGCCCAGACGTGCGCGCCAAGGTCGCGAGCAGCCTCGGCGCAGGCGGCCACGGCCGACAGCTGCGGGCGACCAACACCCGTGGCCATCCGCGTCGTGCACATCGCGCCCGGCCCGACCCCGACCTTGACGATGTCGGCGCCGGCCCCGACGAGGTCGCGCACGCCGGCAGCGGTGACGACGTTGCCGGCCACCACCGGAACCGGGACGTCGAGGGCCCGGATCGCCTGGAGGGCATCGAGCATCCGCTCCTGATGGCCGTGGGCGGTGTCGACCACGAGCACGTCGATGCCGGCATCGATCAGCCGCTTCGCCCGGGTGCTGCTGTCGCCGCTCACGCCGATGGCTGCGGCAACGGCCAGGCGTCCCCGGTCGTCGGTCGCCGGCGTGTAGAGGGTCGAGCGCAACGCACCGGTCCGGGTGAGCAGGCCCATCAGCCGTCCGCCGTCGTCCACGACCGGCGCGAGCCGGTGACGCGCCTCGCCGAGCAGATCGAACGCCTCACGCGGCTCGACGGCATCCGCCAGGGTCGTCAGTTCCCGGGCCATGACGCGCGCGACCTGGGTGAAGCGGTCGACGTGCTGGAGGTCGACCG
>CAZSQF010000128.1:0-8114 GCA_964608935.1 uncultured Actinomycetota bacterium
AACCTGCTGCTGCTCGACGAGCCGACCAACGACCTCGACGTCGACACGCTGCGCGGGCTCGAGGAGGCGCTGCTCGACTTCGCCGGCTGCGCGGTGATCACGAGCCACGACCGATGGTTCCTCGACCGCGTCGCCACCCACATCCTCGCGTTCGAGGGCGACTCCGAGGCGGTGTGGTTCCTCGGTGGCTACTCCGAGTACGAGGAGGACGTCCGGGCCCGCAAGGGCGAGGACGCGCTGACCCCCCGCCGCATCAAGTACCGCCCACTGACGCGCCGGACCGGTTGACCACCGCCGTCTCCTGTCCGCGCGGCCAGGGTGTGGTGCGGTCGCGGGGCACACCCCCTACCCTCCCCGAGCAGGGAGCCTCTTCGACCCGTCGAGGGCTCCCTCTGCTGACTCGGGGCCGTGATGCGGTCCCGGGCGGCCGGTCGAGGAGAGGGCCATGAGTCGTCGAGCAGTCCCGGGAGCCAACGGTCGGCGCGGTGGCGCCGTCCGCCGTCCCCGGCTGACCACGCCGCTCGTGCGCGACGGCGGGACATTGCGTCCCGCCGGCTGGGACGAGGCGCTGGACCGCGCCGCGTCCGGACTGGCGTCGGTGCGTGATGCACACGGCGGCAGCGCGCTCGGGATGTTCTCGTGCTCCAAGGCGAGCAACGAGACCAACTACGTCGCGCAGAAGTTCGCGCGGGTGGTGCTGGGCACCAACAACATCGACAGCTGCAACCGCACCTGACACGCTCCGAGCGTCGCCGGTCTGGCGGCAGTCTTCGGGGCGGGTGGCGGCACCAGCTCCTACGAGGAGATCCACGACACCGACGTGATCTTCCTCTGGGGGTCGAACGCGCGCGCCGCCCACCCGATCTTCTTCCACCACCTCCTGCGCGGTGTGCGCAACGGAGCGCGCCTGTACGCCGTCGATCCGCGCCGCACCGAATCGGCCAAGTGGGCCGACCTCTGGCTCGGCATCGACGTGGGGTCCGACATCGCGCTGGCCAACGCCATGGGCAAGGTCATCATCGACGAGGGGCTGGTCAACCGCGAGTTCGTCGACCGGGCCACGACCGGGTTCGACGACTACGCCGCCATGGTGGAGAAGTACGACCTCGACCGCGCCACTGAGATCACGGGCGTGCCGGGCCACCTCATCCGTGAGGTCGCCCTGGACTACGCCACCGCCGACCGCGCCCAGATCTGCTGGACGCTCGGGATCACCGAGCACCACAACGCCACCGACAACGTGCTGGCGCTGATCAACCTGGCGCTGCTCACCGGTCACGTCGGCCGCTACGGGTCGGGGCTGGTGCCGCTGCGGGGCCAGAACAACGTTCAGGGCGGCGGGGACATGGGCGCGCTGCCGAACAAGCTGCCCGGGTTCCAGGACGTCGAGGACGACGATCTGCGCGCCAAGTTCGAGGCTGCCTGGGGCCAGCCGATCCCGCCGGACAAGGGCTGGCACCTGACCGAGATGTTCGAGGCGATGGAGGCCGGGACGCTGCGTGGCGTCTACGTCATCGGCGAGAACCCGGCCCAGTCCGAGGCCGACGTCCAGCATGCCCGGGCGCTGTTGTCCGACCTCGAGCTCCTGGTCGTCCAGGACCTGTTCCTGACGAAGACCGCCGAGATGGCCGACGTGGTCCTGCCGGCCGCTGCCGACTGGGCCGAGGCCGAGGGCACCGTGACCAACAGCGAGCGGCGGGTTCAGCGGCTGCGCCCGGCGATCCGGCCCCCCGGCGAGGCGCGCCCCGACCTGCAGATCCTCACCGAGCTCGCGGCGCAGCTCGGCCACGACTGGCGCGGGCTGACCGCGGAGCAGGCCTGGGACGAGCTGCGCAGCGTGTCGCCGATGCACGCCGGGATGTCCTACGCGCGGCTGGAGGCGCTGGGAGGGATCCAGTGGCCGTGCTGGGACGAGGAGCACGAGGGTGAGCGGTTCCTCCACGCGCGGCTGTGGCAGGACCCGATCGAGGGCCGGGCAGCGCCGTTCATCGCGACCGAGTGGGTCGCGCCCGTCGACCAGATCGACGAGGACTATCCCTACCGGCTCACGACCGGGCGTCACCTGGACTCGTACAACACGGGCGTGCAGTCGGGCGGGTTCTCGTCACCGCTGCGCACCTGGGCGACGCTCGACGTGTCCTCGCACGACGCCGACCGGCTCGGGGTGACCGACGGCGACCTCGTGCGTGTCGCCTCGCGGCGCGGGGAGGTCGACGCGCCCGCGCGCATCGACCCGGCGCTGCGGCCGGGGCTGGTGTTCATGGTCCTGCACCACCCCGACGACGTGGATGTCAACCGGCTCACGATCGAGGCGTGGGACCCGAAGTCGGGCACCGCCGAGTTCAAGGCCACCGCCGTCCGGCTGCACCGGCTGGCCACCGCCGGCTCCGCGAGCGCGGGCGGCGACAGCGACGAGGTAGGGGTCTAGCGCCGATGGATCTGAAGCTGACCGGTGCCGAGGCGACCGCCGCCGAGCGCGAGGTCATCGCCGGCGTCGTGCCCCAGGCCGAGACCGTGGTCGACCCCGGCCGTGCCGTCCGCGGCGGGCACGAGGCACGGTCGCTGCGGCACCTGCTGCTGCCGGCGCTCGCCGCGGTGCAGTCCGAGATCGGCTGGGTGAGCCCGGGAGCGCTCGACGAGATCTGCCGCCGGCTCGTGGTACCACCGGCCGAGGCCTACGGGGTGGCCACCTTCTACGCCCTGATCGCCACCGAGGAGCGCCCGCCCCGGGTCGCCCACGTGTGCGACGACGTCGGCTGCGGTGGGTTCGGCGCCGGCGAGCTCACCGCCGACCTCGAGGACCGCCTCGGGCCGGCTGGTGCCGGCGCCGGCGGCACGGGCTGGGTGACCAGCCCCTGCCTCGGACAGTGCGACCGGGCCCCGGCCGTGTTCCTGCAGCTCGCCGGCGATGACGACCGCGTCGCGGTCGCCACGGACGCCGACACGGTCGTCGCGGCGCTCGACGGCGACCCGTCACCGACCGCGCCGGTCGACCTGCCCCAGCGCGGCGATCCCGGGCTGAGGCTGCTGCGGCGCATCGGCGAGGTGGACCCCGCCGACCTCGACGACTACCGCCGGCTCGGGGGCTACCTCGCGCTGCGCCGGGCAGTCGAGATCGGTCCCCGGGGCGTGGTGCGTGAGGTCAAGGAGGCGGGCCTGCGCGGCCGCGGCGGTGCCGCGTTCCCGACCGGGGTGAAATGGGAAGCGGTGATGCAGGCACCCAACCGGCCCCGCTACCTCATCTGCAACGCCGACGAATCCGAGCCGGGCACCTTCAAGGACCGGGTGCTGATGGAGAGCGACCCGTTCGCGCTGCTCGAGTCGATGACCATCGCCGGGTACGCGACCGGTGCCGAGCAGGGCTACCTCTACATCCGCGGCGAGTACCCCCTCGCCACCGCCCGGCTCCAGCACGCCATTGAGGTGTGTCGGCGACGGGGGCTGCTCGGCGACGACGTGATGGGGCACGGCTTCGCGTTCGACGTCGAGCTGCGGCGCGGTCAGGGGGCCTACATCTGCGGCGAGGAGACCGCCCTGATGGAGTCCATCGAGGGCCACCGCGGCGAGCCGCGCAACAAGCCGCCGTTCCCGACCACGGACGGGCTGTTCGGCGCACCGACGGTGATCAACAACGTGGAAACGCTGCTGAACATCCCCGACATCGTGCTCGAGGGCGGCCCGGCGTTCGCGGCAATCGGGACCGAGCAGTCCACGGGCACCCGGCTGTTCTGCCTGTCGGGCGCGGTCGCCCGGCGCGGGGTGTACGAGGTCGAGTCGGGCACCACCCTCGGCGAGCTGCTCGAGCTCGCCGGCGGGGTCACCGGTGAGCTGCGTGCGATCCTGCTCGGCGGGGCCGCAGGCAGCTTCGTCGGGCCCGACATGCTCGACCTGCCGCTCACCTTCGAGGACGCCCGCGAGCGCGGGGTCGCGCTCGGATCCGGGGTGGTGATGCCCTTCGAGGTGTCCGCCGACATGGGTGCGGTGGTGCGCCGGATCGCCGCCTTCTTCCGCGACGAGACCTGCGGGCAGTGCGTGCCGTGTCGTGTCGGGGTCGTCCGGCAGGAGGAGTCGCTCGCGCGCTACCTGTCGAACGGGCGGGACGAGCGCGAGCTCGTCCTTCTCGACGACATCGACCGGGCCATGACCGACGCATCGATCTGCGGACTCGGGCAGACCGCGGCGTCAGCGGTCCGGTCCGCGATCAAGATGGGGCTGGTATGACGATCGGGCCGCCGACCAACCGCAGTGCCGCACCCGAGCGGCAGGCGCCGCCGCGCACCGTGTCCGTCACGGTCGATGGCCGCGACGTCGAGGTGCCCGAGGGGGCGACGCTGCTCGATGCCTGTCGGGCCATGGGCGAGGACCAGCCGACGCTGTGCTGGGGCGAGACCCTGCCGCCCGCCAACGCGTGCCGGGTGTGCGTCGTCGAGGTCGAGGGCAGCCGGCCGCTGGTGCCGTCGTGCTCACGCCAGGCCGAGGATGGCATGGTGGTGTCGACCACCTCCGAACGCGTCCGGCATTCACGCCGGATGGTGCTCGAATTCCTCGGCTCGTCCGTGGACCTGTCACTCACCTCGCAGGTGGGGCGGTGGATGCAGGAGTACGGGGCGGACACGGCCCGCTACGGGCCGCCGGCGGGTGCCCAGCACGATCGCGACGACCGCCACGCCGGCCATCACGGCGTGGTCGACGGTGCGCACGCCGAGACCGTCGAGCAGCCGGTCAAGGTCGACAACGACCTTTATGTGCGCGACTACTCCAAGTGCATCCTGTGCTACAAGTGCGTCGACGCCTGTGGCGAGGTGTGGCAGAACACCTTCGCCATCGCGGTCGCCGGCCGTGGGTTCGACGCCCGCATCTCCACCGAGCACGACGTCCCGCTGACCGATTCGGCCTGCGTGTACTGCGGCAACTGCATCGAGGTGTGCCCGACCGACGCGCTCATGTTCCGGTCGGAGCACGAGCTGCGCGAGGCCGACATCTGGGACGAGGCGTCCCAGGAGGTGACCCAGACGGTCTGCTCGTTCTGCGGGGTCGGGTGCAACCTCGAGCTGCACACCCAGGACGACCGCATCGTCAAGGTCACCTCGCCGAAGGACCACGACGTCACCCGGGGCAACCTGTGCATCAAGGGCCGCTTCGGCTACGACTACGTCCAGGAGCTCGGCGACGAGCTGGCCACCACCCCGATCGACGAGGTGCTCGCCCGCGCACGCGGCGGCGACTCCGCCCCCGACCCGCAGGCGGACCCCGACCCGGGCGGGTAGCGCTTGTCCGGGATCCCGGCTGAGAGCTACCCGGTCGCCGCGGCCACGCCCGAGTGGGTCGCCGTCGTCCGGCAATCCGGACCAGCACTACCCGCTTCTAGGGGGGAGGGCGGGTCAGGCGTCGAGGTCGATGCGCTCGGGGTGGGTGTAGACATTGCCGTCGCCGCCGCGCAGGAACCCGACGAGCGTGATGCCGAGCCGGTCGGCCGTCCGTGCGGCGAGGTCCGACGGCGCGCCGACGGCGGCGACCACCGGGATGCCGGCGACCGCGGCCTTCTGCGCCAGCTCGAAGCCGATGCGCCCCGACAGGATCGCTATGTGCTCGGCCAACGGGACCTCGCCGGCGAGCACATGCACGCCGATGGCGGCGTCCATCGCGTTGTGCCGGCCGATGTCCTCGCGGAGGGTCACGAGCTCGCCGGCGAGCGTGAACAACCCGGTTGCGTGCAGGCCGCCGGTCGAGGCGAACACCGCCTGCGCCTCCCGCAGCCGGTCGGGCAGCCCGGCCAGGGTCGACCACGGCACCCGGACCTCCGAGGTGATGGGGGCACACCGCGCCGTCAGCTCGTCGATCGAGGCCCGACCGCACACCCCGCAGGCCGCGGTCGCGGCGACGTGTCGTTCCACCACGGCGTCGAGGTCGAGGGGGCGGGTCAGACGCACGGTCACCGTGTCGTCGGGCCGGGCCGCGTCGTGCGCATCAGCGAACGAGATCTCGGCGACGTCGCCCGGAGCGGCCAGGCCCTCGGCGAACAGCCACCCCACCGCGAGCTCGGCCTCGTGGCCCGGGGTTCGCATCGTGGTGACCACGGCCCGTGGTTCCTGCCCGGGTCCGTGTGCACGGATCTCGATCGGCTCCTCGCCGGCCAGGTCGTCCTCGACCTGCCGCACCTCCCCACCGCGGACGGTCCACACCCGTCGTGCACCGGTGGCATGCACGTGATCGGTGGTCACCGGGTCGCCTCCCAGTCGACGAGGTCCTCGGGGGTGTCGACGTCGAAGGCGGTGCGGCCGGTCGGATCGGCGTCCCGCCAGGTCGATTCCGCGAGCGTCAGGACCGTGAGGTGGTCGGGCAGCGCGGTCGCGCGACGCTCGCCGGCGTCGAGCAGCGCCGCCACCGCTTCCTGTGCGCGGCGCCGGTAGACCGCGACCAGGGGCTGGGGCCCGCGCACGGTCCCGAGCGCGACCGCATCGGCGCTGGGCGTCGTCGCCAGGGCATGCACGAGCGAGCGCAGCACCGCCGCGTCGGCGGCCGGGTGGTCGCCCGCCAGCACGAGGACCAGGTCGTGGGCGGCCTCGTCCAGTGCCGCCTCGATCCCGGCCAGCGGGCCGGTGTCGGGCCGGCGGTCCTCGACCACCGGCACCCCCAGGACCAGGTCGTCGGGAACCGGCCGGCCGGGTGCCGTCACGACCACCACGTCGTCACACACCGCGCGTGCGGCGTCGACCGCGCGCCGCAGCAGCGGGGTGCCGTCGATGTCGACCTGCCGCTTGTCGGTCCCCATGCGTCGGCTGGCACCGCCGGCCAGCACCGCCCCCGACACGAGGACCCGGTCATCGATGGTCATCCGTGCACCAGCTCCCTCCCGGTCGTGTCCGCCCGATCCGGTCGTCCTGTGCCGGGCGGGCGGTGGCCAGCCATGGAGCAAGGTCCGGCGGGGGCATGGTCAGCCACGGCACGCGGCTCTGGCAACCTGCGCATGTCCGATCGACCAGGGAGACGCCCGTGACGCCGGAGCAATGGCTCGACCAGCTGCGGGCCGCGCTGCCCGCGAGCGACCACCTCACGCTCACGGCCGGCGAACGCGACGCCCTGCTCGATCTCGCCCGCATCGGCGCGCACGCCAGCGAACGTTGGGTCGCACCGCTGTCGACGTTCCTGGTCGGCGTCGCCCTCGCGGAGCGGGCACCCCCGGACCGCGAGGACGCACTCCGGGCGCTCGTCACCGAGCTGGAGGCGGCCCCGTGACGGGCGCGATCGCGCGCCCTGCGCTCCGGCCCTGCGACGCCCCGCCGGCGTAGCCTGACTCCGGTGGACGACGTGGCGATCGACGTGGAGGTGCTCGGCCCGCTCGCGGTCCGGGTCGACGGCGAGCCGGTCGTGCTCGGGGGGCGTGCACGGACCCTGCTGTCGGCGCTGATCGCACGTCGCGGCGCGACCGTTCCCGCCGACGTGCTGGCCGAGGCCGTGTGGCCGACCGACGCACCGTCGGACGCGCGCAACGCGCTCCAGGCGTTGGTCTCGCGACTGCGGCGCGTGCTCGGCCCGGCGGGGGACTGTGTCGTGACCGACCCGGCCGGCTACCGGCTGGCGCTGCCGCCGGGCGCCACCGATGCGGACCGCTTCGAGCAGGTGGTGTCCACAGCGCGTACCCGCCTGGCCGATGACGCCGCCGGCACCGCCGCGGCCCTGGCCGATGCGCTCGCACTGTGGCGCGGTGACCCGTTCACCGACGCGGCGGACGACCCGGCCGCGCTGTCGGAGGCCACCCGACTCGACGAGCTGCGCCTCGAGGCCGTCGAGCTCCATGCAGAGGCCGTCCTGTCCGCCGGCGGCGGCAGCGAGATCATCGGGACGCTGCGGCCACTGGCGCTCGACCACCCCGCGCGGGAACGGCTCCACCGCGCCCTGGCCCACGCGCTCTACCGGGCCGGGCGACAGGACGAGGCGCTGGAGGTGCTGGCCTCCCTCCGGCGCCGGCTCCGCGACGACGTGGGGCTCGACCCGGCCCCGGCCACGGTGGCAATCCAGCAGGCCATCCTCGACCACGATCCGAGCCTGGGTGCCGCCCCATCCGCCCCGCCACCGTCCGATCCGACGCCCCCAGGGCATCCCGCGCCCCGCCC
>CAZSQF010000129.1:0-8106 GCA_964608935.1 uncultured Actinomycetota bacterium
GGATCGAGCTCTCGAACGACATCCGCAACATCCAGGAGATCCGGCGCGAGGTCGGGATGGTCTTCCAGTCGTTCAACCTCTTCCCGCACCTGACGATCCTCGAGAACGTCACGCTCGCGCCCCGCCAGGTGCGCCGCGCCCCGCGGCGGGAGGCCGAGGAGAAGGCGATGGAGCTGCTCGGCCGCGTGCGGATCCCCGAGCAGGCGCACAAGTACCCGGGACAGCTCTCCGGCGGGCAGCAGCAGCGGGCCGCGATCGCCCGCGCGCTCGCGATGGAGCCCAAGGTGATGATGTTCGACGAACCGACCTCCGCGCTCGATCCCGAGATGATCAAGGAGGTGCTCGACACGATGGAGGAGCTGGCCGAGTCGGGCATGACGATGATCTGCGTCACCCACGAGATGGGCTTCGCTCGTGCCGTCGCCGACCGGGTCGTGTTCATGGCCGACGGTCAGATCGTCGAGGTCGGCAACCCCGAGCACTTCTTCACCGACCCGCGCGAGGAGCGGACCAGGCTGTTCCTGGACCAGATCCTGTAGCCACTCCCCGGGCCAGTACGCTCGATCGGGTGACTCGACCGCCGCACGACGACCCGTCTCCCCCCGACTCGGGGGCGACGCTGCACGCCACCGTGCAGGGCTTCGACCGCGTCGCCGACCTCTACGAGCGACACCGGCCCGGCTATCCCGACGCGGCGGTCGACATCGTCGCCGACCGGTTGCGCATCGGTCCGGGACGCCGGGTCCTCGATCTGGCCGCCGGCACGGGCAAGCTGACCCGCGAATGGGTCGCCCGCGGCGCCGAGGTGGTCGCGGTCGAGCCCGTCGCCGGCATGCGGGACGTGCTGGCCCGCGAGCTGCCGGACGCGAGCGTGCTCGACGGTCGCGCGGAGGACCTGCCGCTCGACGACGCGAGCGTGGACGCGGTCACCGTGGCACAGGCCTTCCACTGGTTCGACGGCGATCGCGCGCTCGCCGAGATGCAGCGTGTCCTCGCACCCGGCGGCCGGCTGGCGGTGGTGTTCAACCGTCGCGACACCTCGACCCCGGTCCAGGCCGCCATCGACGAGCTGCTGGCCGCGCACCGGGGCGACACCCCGAGCTGGGCCAGCCATGACTGGCCGAGGTCGCTCGACACGACCGACCGTTTCGACGCGCTGACGTCGGCGGACTACCCGTTCGCGCAGGAGCTCGACGCCGACGGGCTGGTCGGCCGGGTCGCATCCGTGTCGTTCGTGGCCCAGCTCGACGATCCCACCCGCGCGCGGGTCCTGGACGCGGTCCAGGACGTCTTCGCGCGCCTGGCCCGGCCGGACGCCGACGGCACCGCCCGCGTCACGCTCGAGTACGTGTGCGAGGTCCGTGTCCTGGCGCGCGCCTCCGGGTGAGCCCGCCGGCCGTCAGGACGGTCCGCGGTCCGGGGCGTGGTCGGCCACGGCTCCGAAGCGTCGGTCCCTGGCCTGGAACTCGGCGACGCAGCGCGCCAGCTCGTCGCGGTCGAAGTCGGGCCACAGCGTGTCGGTGAACACCAGCTCGGCGTAGGCGGCCTGCCACAGCAGGTAGTTGGAGACGCGCTGCTCCCCGGAGGTGCGGATCATCAGGTCGACGTCGGGCATCTCGGGGTCGTACAACCTCGCGCGAAGCGAGCGGACGTCCACGCGCGTGAGCCGACCGGCGGCCACGTCGTCGGCCAGTGAGCGGGCAGCATCCACGATCTCGGTGCGGCCGCCGTAGTTGAACGCGATCCGCAGCGTCATGCGACCGTTGTCCGCGGTGAGGGCCTCGGTGCGGTCGATCAGACGCACCAGCCGGCGCGGCACCGGACGGCCGCGACGGCCGATGAAGCGGACGCGCACATCGCGGTCGTCGAGCTCGTCGGCGCGGCGGACCAGCAACGATTCGTTGAAGTTCATCAGGAACCGGACCTCGTCGGTCGGTCGCCGCCAGTTCTCCGTCGAGAAGGCGTAGACGGTCAGGTCCGCGACCCCGAGCTCGAGTGCCCCCTCGACGGTGTCGAACAGGGCCTGCTCCCCCGCCTCGTGCCCGGCGTTGCGCTTCAGGCCGCGCTGGTTGGCCCAGCGGCCGTTGCCGTCCATGATGATCGCGACGTGGCCGGGCACACGTCGGGGATCCACGCCGGCCCGCTCGACCAGGGGGCGAGAGGAGTCGTCGGGCACAGGCGGGCCTTGCCGGGCGGCGGCGTTCGGTCGTCGAGCCTAGCTCCGCCGCCCGTCCACCCCGCGTCGGCGTACCCTCGCCAGCACGACGCCAGGAGCTCCGCGTGGCCGTCCACCGCCGACCCTGCGACGGCTGCGGCGCGGTCATGCCCGAGGACGCTCGCTGGTGCGGTCGGTGCGGCGCCGCCCAGCCGCTGCGCGCACGGGCAGGGACGGGCCGGCGAGCCGGTCGCCGGCGGACGCCGCGGTGGTCGACGCCGGCGCTGACGACCGCCGGGCTGCTCGGCGTCCTCGCCGTCGCCATCGTGGCCACCACCGTCGTCGACGGATCCGCGCGTGGTGGGACCGGCTCCCCGGTCGACATCGAGCAGGATCTCGGATCGACCGCGACGGGCCCGGCAACGGAATCGCCGACGTGCACGTGGGAGCGCGCCGGAGGTGAGCCGTGCGGCCCCGTGGTCGTCGACGACCTGCGCCGGGTCACGGCCGCCGAGCCGCTGGGCGACGACGCGTTGCTGGTGGCCCGACGCGGCGGCGACGTCGAACGCATCGACCTGCCGGGCGGCCGTGTCCAGTGGTCGTCGCTGGCCTTCCCGGGCTCGGACGACGTCGCGGTCCACACCGACGGCGAGGTCGTGCTGGCGGTCCGCCGCGGGGCCGTCGCTCGATTGGATCCCGTCAGCGGTGACGTCCGCTGGAACCGCGGCGTCGGCGCCGCGGACTCGCTCCTGCCGCCGCGCACCTGGCTCCTCGACGGCACCGCGATGCTGCTCGAGGAGGACCGGACGCTCACCGCGATCGACGTCGCCGACGGCCGGACCCGGTGGCAGGCCACGGCGCCGGGAAACGACGCCATCCTCACCGCGGAGGGGCTGGTCACCGTCGGGCCCGACCGGACCTCCCTGTGGCACCCCGACGACGGTGAACGGTGGACACGCGACCCGGCGCTGACCCCCAAGATCGCACCTCGCGGGCCACGCGCCGACGGCCCCCTCCCGTTGCTGTCCGGCGCGGGCCTGCTCGACCCGGCGACGGGGCAGGGCATCGATCACCACGCCAGCGGGCCCACGGTCCTGCGCGTTGCCGGACCGCTGACCCTGCAGCTGCGCTGGCCGGGAGGCGGCACCGAGCTGGAGGTGACCGCGCTCGGGCCCGGGGGAGAGATCCAGTGGGTCCGGGCCGGGCTCGACGTCCCCTGCTGCCTCGCGGCGGTCGTCCCGGCGACGGGCGAACGCGTCGCACTCGTCCCGCCCCGGCCGGAGGGCGTGGTCGTGTCCCTCGACGACGGGTCGGTCCTCGCGAGGCTCGAACCCCCGGCCGAGCTGGATTCGGCCGCCCTGATGGGCGTCGCCGCCGACCTGGCGGTGTGGCGCGGTCCCGACGGGCTGGTCGGTGCCCCCTTCGACGGCTCCGAGGTGGCGCTCACGCTCGGGCCGGGGACCTCGCTGCTCTCGCTCGAGCCGTTCCTGGTCACCGACGGCGAGCAGATCACCGCGATCGTCGACCCTCCGCCCGCCGGCACGTCGATCGCGACCGGGCGCGACTGGCCGGTGTGCCGTGACGGCGGCGAGCCGGTCGCCTGCGTCCGCTGGCAACAGCGGCTGAGGCCGCACGAGCGTGTCACGGTCATGGCGGCGCACCGCCGGGTGGTCACGGCGGGTACGGACGGCGCGGCCCGCGGTTTCGACCTGTGGTCCGGTGAGCTGGCGTGGAGCATGAGCGTGCCCGGAGCGCCGCCACCGCGGCTGCTGCCCGTCGTCGCGGGGACCGTCCCGATCGCGGTCGCAGGTCACGTCCTGTTCGTCGACCTGGGCACCGGCGCCCACGTCGGCCGGCTGGTGGACCTCGACCCGGGTCTGGCGGCGACCGCGCCCGGACTGCTCCTGACCGCCGACGCGGACCGGATCTCGGCCTGGGGCGTCGACGGGTCCCTCGGCTGGAGCCACGAGGTGGACGCGGACGCGACACCGATCCTCACCTCGAACGGCGCGTACCTGGCCGGTCCGACCGGAGCGCTGACCCGGCTGCTCGGGACCACCGGCGGCACGCGCTGGCAGGTGCAGCTCCGTGGCGTCGCACACGACGTCGCCGCCACAGGCGACGGGGCGGTCGTGGCGGCCGACGCCGGCATCCCGCAGCTGATCGGCATCGACGACCGGGGCAACGAACGGTGGCGCCGCAACCTGCGGGGTCCGGCCCGCTGGCTCGAGGTCGGCGCCGACGACCGTGTCGCTGCCGTGATCGCCGACGGCCCGGACGGGGCCCGGCTGAGCGTCGTCGACCCGGCGACGGGAGCGCTCGCCGCGACGACCCGGTTGGCCGAGCGTGCGAGCGGAACGTTGCCGCCCGCGATCCGGGGCACGTCGGTCGCCGTGGCGCACGCGGGACCGCAGCCGCAGCTGACCGTCGTCGACGGCGACCGGATCGTGCTGCGGACACCGCTCGAGCGCATCCCCCGCGGCGTCGCGTTCGCCGGGCCCGGCACGGTGGCCGTCGCCGACGGGTCGTCGATCACCCTGTGGGACGTGGACGACGGTGCGGTGCGCTGGCGGGCCCGGCTCGGCGCATCGACCGACCTGCTGCTCGGAGAGCCCCTGGTGGCCGTCGGCGACCGCGGCATCGTGGCGTTCGACGTCGAGGGGTGAGGCTCACGGCCGGGGCACCAGGTCGTAGCTGTTGAGATGCCGGTCGAAATGGTGCTCGACGAAGGCACGGACGTAGGACGCGGCCCTGCGGCGGGCCTCCGGGCGGTCCCGACACGTGGCGGGAAGGCTCGCCCACTCCCCCGGGGCGGCCAGGAGCCCGACCGTGGCGACGACGTCGGCGTCGACCGTCCGCGTCCCGGTCGGAGCGCAGTCCTGGCACAGCGTCCCCCCGGCCTTGACGCTCAGGAACGCGTGCGGGCCGGGCGTGCGACACACGGCACAGGCGTCGGTGAACACGTGGAACCCGGCGATCGAGGCGGCACGCAGCAGGAACGCGTCGAGGAACACGGTGGGATCGTCCGGCTCGGCGTCCAGCGCCTGGAGCGCGGCACGCAGGAGCAGGAACAGGGCGTTGTCGCGCTCGCCCTCCTGGGCGATGAGGTCGGTCAGCTCCGCCATGGCCGACGCGCAGGCGGACCGGGCGAAGTCCGTGCGCACGTTCGCGTGTGATCGCAGCAGGTCGGCCTGGCTGACGAGGTCGAGGTTGCGGCCCTCGTAGAGCTGGACGTCGACGTGACCGTAGGGCTCGAGCCGGCCACCGAAGCGGCTGCCGGGCCGCCGCACCCCCTTGGCGACCGCGCGGACCTTGCCGCGGCCCTGGGTGAGCAGGTGGACGATGCGGTCGGTCTCACCCAGCTTGTAGGTCCGCAGGACGATGCCCTGCTCGCGATAGATGGCCATCAGCAGGTGGCAGGCCGGGCGGCGCCCGGATCGTGCGGAATCCGCGGTCGTACGTGCATGGGAGAGTTGTACCCCACGCGTGGACCCGGCCGGTGGACACGTCGCACGGCTGCTCGTCGGCGAGTCGGCCACTATGTTCGATCCACGCGCGACACGAAAGGCCGGTCGAGGTGGCGGTCACCCGGGAGCGGGTCTCGATCCAGCGGGTCCTGCCCGAGGTGGCCGGCGGGCGGTTCCGTGCCAAGGGGATCGCCGGCGACCCGCTCGACGTCCGGGCCGACATCGTGTGCGACTCGCACGACGTGCTGGCCGCCGTGCTGCGCTACCGGCGCGTCGGCGCGCGACGGTGGAACGAGACGCCGATGGTCCACGCCGTCAACGACCGTTGGATCGGCACCTTCGTCCCCGAGTCGCCCGGCCGCTACCACTACACCGTCGAGGCCTGGGTCGACCACATCGCCACGTGGCGGCGTGACCTGGCCAAGAAGGCCGACGCCGGGGTCATCGAACAGGTCGACCTCGCCGTCGGGGCCGAGCTGCTGGACACGCTCGCGGGGACGACCGAGGGTGCGACCCGGACCCGCATCAAGGACATCAGCGCGGCGCTGACCGACGACGCCCTCCGGCTCGAGGTCCGGATCGAGGCCGCGCTGTCCGACGAGCTCGCGCTGCTCACCGACGAGCTCGACCCACGCGACAACAAGGTGCGCTACGGCCACGAGCTCGAGGTCGGCATCGATCGGCCCCGCGCCGGCTTCTCGACCTGGTACGAGCTGTTCCCGCGCTCCGCCTCCACCGAACCAGACACCCACGGCACGTTCCGCGACGTCATCGAGCGGCTCGACCACGTCGCGTCGATGGGGTTCGACGTGCTGTACCTGCCGCCGATCCACCCCATCGGGGTGACCCACCGCAAGGGACGCAACAACGCGGTCGTGGCCGGGCCCGACGACCCGGGGTCCCCGTGGGCCATCGGGTCACCCGACGGCGGCCACAAGAGCATCCACCCCGACCTCGGGACCTTCGACGACTTCCGGGCGCTGCTGGCCGCATGCGAGGAGCGCGGGCTCGAGCTGGCCCTGGACATCGCCTTCCAGTGCTCGGCGGACCACCCGTACGTCACCGAGCACCCCGAATGGTTCCGGCAGCGTCCCGACGGGAGCATCCAGTACGCCGAGAACCCCCCGAAGAAGTACCAGGACATCTACCCGTTCGACTTCGAGACCTCGGACCCCGAGGGGTTGTGGACCGAGCTGAAGTCGATCTTCGAGTTCTGGATCGACGAGGGCGTGCGGATCTTCCGGGTCGACAACCCGCACACCAAGTCGTTTCCGTTCTGGTCCTGGTGCATCGACGAGCTCACGCGCGAGCATCCCGACTGCATCTTCCTGTCCGAGGCGTTTACGCGCCCGAAGGTGATGTACGAGCTGGCGATGCGGGGCTTCACCCAGTCCTACACCTACTTCGCCTGGCGTCAGAACAAGTGGGAGATCGAGCAGTACTACACCGAGCTGTTCCACTCCGAGGTGGCCGACTTCTTCCGCCCGAACTCGTGGCCGAACACGCCCGACATCCTCACCGACCAGCTCCAGGAGGGCGGGCGCCCCATGTACGTGCAGCGGCTCGTGCTGGCCGCGACGCTGACCGCCAACTACGGCATGTACGGGCCGGCGTTCGAGCTGATGTGGTCGCAGGCACGCCCCGGCGCCGAGGAGTACCTCGACAACGAGAAGTACGAGATCAAGCGCTGGGACGTCGACCAGCCCCAGTCGCTGCGCGAGGTGATCGGACTGGTCAACCGCATCCGCCACGAGCATCCGGCGCTCCAGCAGGACCGCACGCTCACCTTCCACCAGGTCGACAACGACCAGCTGCTCGCGTACTCCAAGACCGACCGGGACGGCGACGACGTCATCCTCGTGGTGGTCAACCTCGACCCGCACTGGGAGCAGGCCGGCACCACCTGGCTCGACCTCGACGCCCTCGGCGTCGACGAGGACAGCGAGTTCCAGGTCCACGACCTGTTCGGGGGCGGCACCTACCTGTGGCGTGGCCCGGACAACTTCATCCAGCTCAACCCGCACGTGACCCCCGCCCACATCTTCCACGTCCGCACCCGACGGCGGACCGAGCGCGACTTCGACCAGTACCGCTGACGTCACACCAGGAGGACGACCACGCCGATGGCCGCCGAGGAACAGCACGACGACCCCCTCTGGTACAAGGACGCGGTCATCTACGAGCTGCACGTCCGCGCGTTCTTCGACTCCAACAGCGACGGCATCGGCGACTTCGCGGGGTTGACCGAGAAGCTCGACTACCTCCAGGACCTCGGCGTCACCGCCGTGTGGCTGCTGCCCTTCTACCCATCACCGCTGCGCGACGATGGCTACGACATCGCCGACTACACCGCCGTCAACCCCGACTACGGCACGTTGCGCCAGTTCAAGCGGTTCGTGCGCGAGGCCCACGAGCGCGGGCTGAAGGTCATCACCGAGCTGGTGATCAACCACACCTCGGACCAGCACGCCTGGTTCCAGCGCG
>CAZSQF010000130.1:0-8094 GCA_964608935.1 uncultured Actinomycetota bacterium
TCGGCGACCTCGGACTTGACCTCCTCGCCGTACTGGTCGACCGCCAGCGGCAGGTGCCAGATCGGCTCGCCCGCGGCCTCGGCGGCCGTCAGCAGCTGGCGCAGCAGGTCGTCGTCGTTCGCGAACACGGCGGTGGCGCGCTTGCCGATCGCCCGAAACGCGGCGCCGGTCAGCGTGGCGACGTCGACGATCGCGTCCGGCTCCTCCTCGGCGGCGAGGCTCAGGCCGTCGGCCAGGACGAGCCGTCCCTCCGCGTCGGTGTTGAGCACCTCGACGGTGGTGCCGTTGCGGATCGTGATGACGTCGGAGGGTCGTTGCGCGTCGGCGCCGGGCATGTTCTCGGCGAGGCACAGCTCGCCCGTGACCTCCACCGGGACCTCCAGCTCGCCCAGCGCGGTGAACACGGCCAGCACGACGGCGGCGCCGGCCATGTCGCCCTTCATCTGGTCCATCATGGCCGACGGCCGCTTGAGCGAGATGCCGCCGGTGTCGAAGGTGATGCCCTTGCCGACGAGCGCGACCTTGGCGACCGGTGCCGTCGGCCGGTAGCGCAGCCGCACGAGCCGTGGCGGCCGGGCCGAGCCACGGGCCACGGCCAACAGGCCGCCGCAGCGCTCCGTCGCGAGCCGGTCCTCGTCCCACACTTCGATCTCGATGCCGTCGGGGAGGTGCTCGCCGGCGGCATCGGCGACCTCGACGGGTCCGAGCCGGTTCGGCGCGGTGGTGACGAGGTCGCGGGCGACGCACTGGGCGTGCGCGTGGATCCCCGCCAGCGCGACGGCGGCCTCGGCCCGGTCGGCCAGCGACGACGGCACGACGAGCGTCACGTCGGCGATGAGCATCGGATCGGGGTCCGAGCGCGCGCCGTCGTAGCGGTAGGCGCCGAGCAGGGCTCCTTCGGCGGCGGCCCGGATGGTCGAGATCGCCGGGTTGACCAGCGGCAGCGTGGTCGCGACGGTGCGGGCCCTGGTGGCCACCGACCGGATGGCGCTGCCGGCGGCCCGGCGCACCTGCTCGTCGGTGAGCTGGTCGAGGCGCCCGAGCCCGACCAGGGTGACCCGCCCCCACGGCTGCGCCGGCGCGGCGAGGTGCATGACCTCACCCGGCTTGCCGCGGAACGACGTGTCCCGGGGGATGTCCTCGAGACCCAGCGCCGCGAGCGCGGTGTCGGTCCCCGGTCCCTCGATCGCACCCCGGAACACGGGGACGACGAGCGCGTCCACGGCGAGGTCGCCGATCGCGTCCGTGGTCACGTGGACGACGGGCAGGTCCGGCACGGGCGGCTCTCGTTCGCAGGGGTGGGACGCGCCAGCCTAACCGCGTCACCCTGTCGCCAGTCAGCCGACCGGCGCCGCGACCTTGGCCGTGCTGGTGTCGGGATCCTCGCCGAGCTGGCGGAGACGGGTCGACAGCTCCTGCAGGGTCGCGAGGGCGTCCGCTCGTTCATCCGAGTCCAGCCGGTCGAGCACGTCGACCACGTCGCCGAGATCCGCCACGAAGCCCAGGCGCCGCTGTGTGGTCGTGGCGCGCACCGCGGCGACCAGATCGTCGACCCGCCGGTCGAGCTCGGCGATCACGGCGTCGGCTACGACCGACAGCCGCTCGTCCAGTTCGTCTCGGAGCGGCCGCAGTTCCCGGCCCGTCCGGAGGATCCCACCGACCCGCCATCCGACGAGCGCACCGGCCACGAGCCCGAAGGGCCCGAGGAGCGAGCCGACGAGCATGAAGCCGGCACCACCGGCGATGAGCCCGCCGACCGCCGCTCCCTGGAGGGCGGTGTGGTCCAGGAGCGCGGTGGCCTCCGCGATCGCGGTGTCGTCCTCCCGGACCCCGCGCATGCCGGGCAGCACCGCGCCGGGCTCGTGGAGGGTGGCCTCCACGCCGGCATCGAGCTCGCGGGCGCTCTCCGCATGGATCGCCATCAGGCGGGCCTGGACGTTGCGGAAGGCGTCCTCGCTGACGACCTCGATCTCCCGTGTGGCGTGCCTCAGGATGCCGTCGAGCTCGTCGACCGAACGGGCCTCCTGTACCGCGGCGCGGGTCCGGAGGAACACCGTGTTGATCATCGCGTCGAGGTGTGCGCGGATGCCGGCGATGCCGCCGAGTCGCTGCTCGAGCAGATCGTCGCCCTTGTCGACCAGCTGTTGCCGATGGACCTCCAGGCGCTCGCGTTCGTCCGTGCCGAGGGCACCGGACAGCGCCTGCACCTGGAGGTCGATCGCAGCGCCGGCGACCTGGGAGAGCTTGTCGAGCGCGTCCTCGGCGCGTTGGAGTGCCCGCCGCCCCGTGTTGTCGGCGATCGTCGCCTCGACGGCCGCGAGCAGGGCGGCGCCGCCGGCGTCCTGGAACGCGGCGGTGTCGCCGCGCTCGCGGGCCTGCCACGCCTCCTCGGCACAGACGGGGTGGATGCGCACGTCGTCGCTTCCGACGGCGTCCGCGACCCGCTCGCGCACGTACTCGACGACCTGGCTGCGCGCCTCGGGGTCGTGGTACTGCTGGGGGTAGAGGTTGGCGACGAGCAGGGTCTTGCGCAGCTGTGCGCCGGTGACGTCGCGCAGGAAGGCCACCTCGGTCGCGCTGACCGTGGGAGGGGACAGGAAGACCAGGATGCCGACGTCGGCAGCGTCGAGCTCCTGGATCGTCCGACGCGTGTACAGCTCGTCGGCGTCGGCATCGTCGAGGCCCGGCGTGTCCACCAGCCGTACCCCGTTGCGCAGCAGCGGCGATGGCAGCCTCCACCGGGCGTGTGTGACGCCGAGCTCGTTGCGAGGGTCGTGCTTCTGCGACACCCACTGGCTGATCGTGGCAGGATCGATCCGGCGGGTCTCCCCGGTGGCGAAGTGCACGGTTGCGGTGGTCTCGTCGCCGTGGTCGACGTACACCGGTACCGCGGTCTCGGGTGTGACATGGGTCGGGCTCAGCTCGCTGCCCAGCAGGGCGTTGAGCAATGTCGACTTGCCCCGCTTGATGAGGCCGAACAGGCCGATGGTGAAGCGGCGGCGCTCCAGGTCCGCCCGGACCTGACCGAGGTCAGCGCTGATCAGCCCAGTGCCCGGGGTCTCACGCCCCGTGGCCGCCTGGGCCTGGTTCCAGATCGCTGCCAGCTGGTCCGTGCGCTCGAGCAGGCGCTGTCGTGCATCGGCCAGGCCGGTCAACAGTTCGGTCACCGTCGGCTCCTACCCCCTGGATGGAGCTTCGGCCGTTACGGTCCCGGGCTTGAGCGATCCCGGAGGCATGGAACGGCCCCGCGGGGGAGATACGGTGGGAGAAGCGAAGGGTCCGCGGGGCCGCAGGCGCTCGAGGCACCTGCCCGACAGCGAACACCTGCTACCGCGGTAGGTGCAAATCGGCGCGATCCGGCAGCATCTGGTCGAGCCGGGCGATCGCCCGCAGCAGTCGTGGCGACGCGTAGCCGCGCTCGGCCTGCTGGTCCGCCTCCTCGTCCTGGAGGTCCGATCGGACCGCCTCCAGTTGGGCGAACTCGTCGTCCGTCACGTCCTGCCTCCCCAGTGGACCGCCTGAACATTAGAGGCCAGCCGGCCCGCACGGTAGTCGCGTCAGCCGTCGGCCGCGACCGAGGCAACGGCGATCAGCCGACCAGGCCAGCCTCCGCGAGCCAGTCACCCGCGATCTCGGCCGGCGCGACGCCCTCGGCCGAGCGGCTGTTGAGGCTGACGAGCGCCTCGGTGGTCAGCTGTGCCGACACCGAGTCGATCAGCGCGACGATGTCGTCGCCGTACACCTCGACGATCTCTGTGCGCAGCACCGGCGTGATGTTCTCGGGCGCGATCATGCCCTGCGGCTCGTCGAGCACGACGAGGTCGTCGGACGCCAGCGGCGGGTCGGTGGAGAACATCAGGATCAGCTGCACGTCGCCCGCCTCGAGCGCGGCGATCCGGGCCGCCGGCTCCTGGATCGACTCGAACTCGACGTTGGCGAGCCCGTAGGTGTCCTGGAGGCCGGCGTAGCAGGTGTCGCGGTCCTCGCACTCCGGTGGCCCGGCGAAGGTCACGGCACCCGCGTCGGCGAGGTCCGCCACGCTCGACAGTCCGTGCTCGCCGGCGAACTCGGCCGTGGTGACGAACACGTTGGAGTTCTGGGCACCGGACGGGGTCAGCACGGTGACGCCGACCGCCTCGAATTCGGCGGCGAGCGCCTGTGCCCCCGCATCGACATCGTCCGGCGCGTCCCCGCCGAAGCCGACCATCAGCGACGACCCGAGGTATTCGGGCAGGAAGTCGAGGTTGCCGGACTCGAGCTCGGGGAAGATCAGCTCACGCGAGCCGAGGTCGAGCTCGCGCTCGACGGGGTAGCCGGCGTCCTCGAGCGCCTGGGCGTAGATCTCGGCGAGGATGCTCGACTCCGGGAAGTTGAACGACGCCACGGTGATGGCGGGCTCGTCGTCGGCACCGCAGGCAGCGAGGACCAGGGCCAGGGATGCCGTGGCCGCCATCAGCCTGTCGATCAGGCGCGGGCGTCGCATGGGGTTCCTCTCATCGCACGTGCAAGGGGCATGGGGGGCTTCGAGCCGGATGGTAGGCAAACCCCGTTGGGGGCCAGCATCTTCCCGCCCGGCCGATCGTCCCGACCTGTGCGCACGCCCTCACGGCCTTCGTGCGCGGGTTGTGCCACCCTCTGCTCGGTCGTGTCGGGGCGAGGACGAGGGAGACGATGGAACGGCTGCTCCTGGTCGTGCCGACCTACAACGAGCGCGCCAACATCCGGGCCGTGCTCGACGGGGCGCTCGGCGCCGACCCTCGGCTGTCGGTGCTGGTGGTCGACGACGGGTCGCCGGACGGCACGGGTGAGGTCGTCGCGGAGATCGCCAGACGTGACCCGCGGGTGCATCTGCTCGCGCGGGCGGGCAAGCAGGGGCTCGGGTCCGCGTACCGCGCCGGCTTCGCATGGGGCTTGGCGGGGGAGTGGGACGGGTTCTGCCAGATGGACGCCGACCTGTCCCACGACCCCTCCGACCTGCCGCGACTGCTCGCCGCCCTCGACGCGGGGGCGGACGTCGCGATCGGATCGAGGTATGTCGCGGGCGGTCGCATTGACGGCTGGCCGACCCACCGGCTCGCCCTGTCCGCGGCCGGCAACCGCTACGTGCGGGCGCTCACCGGCTGCCCGGTACGGGACGCGACGTCCGGCTACCGCGCGTTCCGTCGCCAGACGCTCGAGGCGGCACGGGTCGACACGGTCGCCTCCGAGGGGTACGCCTTCCAGATCGAGGTCGTGCTGCGGTGCTGGCAGCGCGGCGCCGTCATCGAGGAGGTCCCCATTACCTTCGTCGAGCGGACCGCCGGGGTCAGCAAGATCTCCCGGCGCGTGATCGTGGAGGCCTTGTGGCGAACCGTCGGCTGGGGCGTACGGATCCGCACGGGAAGGCGGCTGGCGTGAGTGGTGGAGGACTCCGACGTGCCGGTGCACGATTCGTGACCGTCGTCCGCGAGCGCCTGTCCCAACCCCCGGTCCGCTCGCGCCGCGCGCAACGGTGGCTGCTCCTGGTCGCGGGCGGGCTGTTCGTCGCAGCGGCGACCGTGGCCTACCTCCACCTTCCCGAGCTCGAGGTGTCGGTGCGCTGGTGGCTGCTGGCGCTCGTGGCGGTGCTCGGCGTCCCCTCCAGCATCCTGGTCAACGCGGTCGAGTTTCGCCTGTCGGCTCGTCTGGGCGAGCGGTCGTGCGGGATGGGGCGCGCGATCGTGGTGATGACGCTGGCACGCGCCGCCAATGTCCTGCCGCTCCCGGGCAGCACACTTGTGCGCATCGCGGCTCTCAAGCATCTCGGCACGACCTACGGTCGGGGGCTGTCGGCCACGGCCACGGTCGGGGTCGCGTGGGTCGGAGCGGCGTTTCTCGTCGCGGGGGCGTTCGTGTGGGTCGTGACCGGAGTCACGCTCGGGGCGCTGGGGCTGGGCATCGGCCTGGCGGCGGCGGCGACCACCTACGGGCTGGTGCGCTGGCACGTCGGTGGCCGCGCAGCCCCGGGCCTCACCCTCGCCGTCCTGCTCGTGGACCTCGCCCTCGTGGGCGTCAGCGTCCTTCGGCTGTTCGTCGCGCTGTTCGCGCTCGGGTTCCCGGTCACGGTCGCACAGGCCGGCG
Organism: uncultured Actinomycetota bacterium; assembly: GCA_964608935.1. Lineage (GTDB taxonomy): Bacteria > Actinomycetota > Nitriliruptoria > Nitriliruptorales > Nitriliruptoraceae > CAZSQF01. The sequence continues at coordinate 6,100 of CAZSQF010000130.1, forward strand.
TGCTCACGGTGGCGGAGGTGCTGGCCTCCGCGACAGCGGTGTTCCCCGGCGGCCTCGGGATCCGGGAGGTGCTCGCCGGGGGGTTGGCGCCGGTGGTGGGCCTGCCGATCGCACTCGGCGTCGTGGCCTCGGCGGTCGACCGCTTCCTGGACTACGTCATCCTCGGCCCGGCGTGCTTCGCCCTGTGGCTGCGCACCAGCCTGGCGCCGCGACTCGTGGACGAGGCACGGGACGACGAGGCGAGCCTGCAGACACCCGACACACCGACCGCCAGCTGACGCGGCTCACCCGGCGGCGCCGGCGGTGTCGGCGACGTCGGCCAGGCTCGTGTCGTCCCGCACACCGTCGGGGATCAGCAGCCGCTCGGTGAGGTTGAAGGCGGCGTCGGCGGCCAGCGTCAGCAGCGCGAGGAGCACCGCGCCCGCGAGCACCTCCGGACGCCCCCCCAGGCCCCGGGCGAACCCGTCGACGATGAAGCGGCCGAGCCCGCCACCGTTGGTCACGATCGCGCCGATCGCGGTGGTGGCCACGACCTGGATGAAGGCGATCCGCACGCCGGCGAGCATGATCGGGCTGGCCAGCGGCAGCTCGATCTGCCGCAGGATCTGGCCTTCGGCGTAGCCCATCCCGCGGGCGGCCTCGACGGTGGCGGCATCGACCTGGCGCACGGCGGTGTAGGTGTTGGTGAAGATCGGGGGCAGGGCCAGCGCCGTGAGGGCGAGCACGAGCGGCCAGAACTGGGTACCGATCCAGGGCAGTCGGGTCGCGAGCAGCCAGAACAGCACGATCAGACCGAACGAGGGGATGGCGCGCCCGAGGTTGACCACGGCGCTGGCGACGGCCTCGGCGCGGCGGCGGTGGGCGAGGTAGAGCGCGGGCGGGATCGCGGCGCCGACCGCCAGGCCCGCCGCCACGATCGACACCCACAGGTGCTCGACGACCCGGAACGGCACACCGCGGGAGCTGGTGACGCTCCAGCGGTCGGGCTGTGCCAGCCAGGCGACGGTCTCGGTGATCAGCTCCATCACGCGCTCGCCCTCCGGCGCGCCCAGGGCGTGAGCCCCCGTTCGGCACCGAGCAGCAGCAGGTCGAGGGCGATGGCGAGCACGACCGACAGCAACGTGCCGACCACGATCATGGTCGGGAACGGCGGCAGCACACGAAAGCCGGTGAGGATGAACGACCCGAGCCCGCCACGCCCGAGCAGGGCCGTGACGGTGACCAGCCCGATGACGGTGACCGACGCGATCCGCAGCCCGGCCACGATGACCGGCAGCGCCAGCGGCAGCTCGATCTCGAGGAACAGCCGTCGGCGCCCGTAGCCCATCCCGCGGGCGGCCTCGACGACCTCGTCGGGGACGCCGTCGATGCCGCTGACGATGTTCCGCACCAGGATCAGGATCGTGTAGGTCACCAGCGCGATGATCGCGACGGCGTCGCTGATGCCGAGGAACGGGACCAGCAGGGCGAACAGCGCCAGCGACGGGATCGTGTAGAGCAGCCCGCCGAGCCCCAGGATCGGTGCCAGCAGCCCCCGCCATCGCAGGCCGACGACGGCGAGCACGAGCGAGATGGCCAGCCCGATCCCGACCGAGCTGACGGTGAGGTAGAGGTGCTCGACCGTGGCGTCCAAGATGCGGTCGGTGTTGCTCACCACCCACGACCATTCCAGCAGCGGGCGCTCGGCCTGGGCGACCAGGGACGGCGGCAGCCAGGTAGCGCCTCTCATCCGAGCAGCCTCCGGCTGACCGACTCGATGAACAGCATGCCGAGGTAGCGATCGCCGTCGTAGACGACCGCAACCTGGTTGCGGGTGGCGACGATCGCGTCCACCGCGGCGCGAAGGGACTGGTCGGCCTCGATCCACACGCGAAAGTCGTGGGTCGGGTGATCGCCAACGGCCTTGCCGGGAACGAGCTCGTTGAGCCACACCCAGCCGCGCATCCGTTGGCCGTCGAGCACGCCGACCCAGTCGGTGCCCTCCCGCACGGCCGC
>CAZSQF010000131.1:0-8079 GCA_964608935.1 uncultured Actinomycetota bacterium
GTTGCGGTTGAGGATGAACAGGTAGCGGGCCCGCGGCAGGTGGCGCGGGTCGCGGTGGCGGATGCCCGCCAGGCCGAACGTGCACCGGCCGTTGGCGGTGTAGTCGGTGTCGAAGAAGTCGACCTTGCCGTCCGGCGACACGCTGACGTTCTCGAGCCACGCCTCGGGCGAGGTCGCCCCGCCGTAGATCGTGGGCTCGTCGTCGGGGTCGAGCCCGAACGTCTTCGCGAAGCAGCCGTTCTCGGTGGTGTGAACCGTGCCGCCCGGCATCAGCGCCACGAAGTCGTCCTGGACCGGCAGCGAGCCCTTGACGTTGCGGAAGGTCGTGGTGGTCTTGCCGGTGCCCGAGCCCCCGATGATGAGGGCGAGCTGCTCCTCGCCGTCGGGAGTCTGGTCGGCGGGGAAGGTCTTCGCGCCGGAGTGCATCGCGAGCCCGCCACGCTCGTAGACGAGCCGGTTCCACATCCGCAGCGAGCCCATCTTCGACTCGCCGAAGTAGTCCGACCCGAACACGCGGGTGACGCGGTGGTCGAGGTCGATCGTGACCAGGCAGTCACCGGGCTTGCCGGTGGCCGCCAGGTTGGGTGTGTAGACGACCGTGAACGTCGGCGACCAGTCGCCGTCGCGGTCGAAGTACAGCTGCTCCTGCATCCCGGGGATGTTGGCGTTGGCCTTCTCGACGAACAGCCGGGCGCCGGTGCGGAACTCGGGGTCGGGCCCGACGAAGCCCTCGAGCAGGATCATGTCCTGCTCGGCGATGTAGGCGTCCTGGCGGGCCGCCCACTCGTCGGCCTCCGCCCGTGAGATCGTCGGCTTGCCGGTCGGCACGTCGGACACGAAGAAGGTCGACGGGCCGAGCCTGGCCGTGATGCGGGCCTGGTAGTTGAGGTTGCCGAACTCGGTCTCGGTGACCCGGTCGGGAGGCATCAACGCCCGGACCCACGCCCGCAGCTGGTCCTGTGTGGGGTTGACCTCGACCGACCTCGCCCCGGGGAGCTCGAAGGTCGACACGTCCTGTCCTCCCTGCCCCGGCCGCCACCGCCGACGCCGTGGCCCTCGGTCGATCCGCGGGCGCCGTTGCCCGGGACCCTACGACCATAGCCAGCACCGAGCCAGGCGCCCGAATCACCCGCCTCGGCACGAGGCCGATGCGGACGACGTCGACCGCGACCCGGCCCGACCGTGAGCGCGATGCGGTGGCTCGCCTGTGCGCTCCACGCACCACAGATGGCTCATCCGGCACACACCTCACGGCAGTCGCCGCCGAGGTCAACCACGCAACGTAATTCGCCGACTACTGAGAGTGGAGTCCCCCTGGTCCCGCCCCGACGCGGGAGAGAGGAAGCACCATGCCGCGCCACTCCCGACTCACCCGGCTGCGCGTGCTGGCGGTACTGGCCGCCCTGAGCGTGTCGACCCTGACCGGGCTCGCCCCGGTCCACGCGGCGGAGCAGGCCAACGTCGCCGACCAGGCGCTCGACCGCGCCGGCAGCGTCGCCTCGCACGGCTTCGGCGACGGCGGGTTCACGACCCAGGGCTGGAACTGGCGCTGAGCCACCTGCTAGCCGCACTCCCTCGGATGGACCGGACGCCCGAAGCGTAGGCTGAGCGCCGACCCAGCACGAAGGAGAGGGGCGGCGTGGGCGACGCCACCACCCGCTACGTCGTCGGGTGGTCGGCGGTGGCGGTCGTGGCCATCGTCGGCATGCCCCTGCAGGCCGAATTGCCGCCGCTCGACGTCGGTGCGATCAGCCTGTACGTCGCGCTGGTGGCCATCGCCGACCGCACGGAGCTGATGTTCCACTTCGAGCGGGCGACGGCCAGCTTCACGCTGATCGAGGCGGCGATCACCGTCGGGCTCCTGCTCGTCCCCATCGGGTATCTGGTGCCGGCCACCGCACTCGGGGTGGCCGCGTCACAGGCCACGTTACGGGCGGAACCGTCCAAGGGTGCCTTCAACGTCGCGAACACGAGCATCTGCACGGCCGCAGCCGCGCTGGTCGTGCAACTGTGGCCCGGGACCGGGCCGATGGTGGGAGCCCGGCCGCTGCTCGCGGTCCTCGTCGGGATGCTGCTCTACGTCGCGATCAACGCGCTGCTGCTCGGCGGGGTGCTCGTGCGCCACTCCGGGACGGAGGCGCGGGCGGCACTCCAGGAGCAGCTCCCGCTCAGCGCGGCCATGATGATCGGCACCATCGCCGTCGGCGTGCTGTTCGCCGCGCTGTGGACCACCCAGCCGGAACTCGTCGTATTCGTCGTCGCCCCGGCCGCGGCCGTCTACCTCGCCGGTCGCGGGGCCCTGCGGTCGGCCGAGCTGCTGAGCGGGATGCGGGCCGAACACCTGCGTCTCGAACGGGTTGTCGACGGTGCCTCGGACGGGATCCTGCTGTTCGACCACACCGGCACGATCCAGGTCTGGAACGCGGCGATGGGGCGCATGACCGGGATCCCACCCAGCCAGGCGGTCGGGCGCGCGGTGGCAGAGGTGCTCACCGACGACGTACGGCACGGTGACGCCCCGGTCCGTGACCGGTGGCTCGTCGACCGTGCCCACGACGGCCCGGGGCAACGCACGCTCGAATCGCAGCTGGTGGACGCCGAGGGGGTCGTGCGGGACGTGCGCGAGAGTCACGCGCTCGTGTTCGACGAGCGGGGGCGCTGCACCGGCGACGTGGTCGTCGTCCGGGACGTGTCGCGGCAGTTGGAGCTCGAACGGCTCCGGTCCGACTTCGTCGCGCGGGTGTCGCACGAGCTGCGCACGCCCCTGACCCCGATCCGCGGCTTCGCCTCCATGCTGTTGCGCCGGGGGAGCGACCTCGATGCTGCCCAGCAGGCGGAGGTGGCCGAGCGCATCCTCGAGCGTGCCGACCACCTTCACGAGGTCGTCGAGGACCTGCTCCTCGTCACCCGCCTCGACCGGCGCGAGCTCGACGACGTCGTGAAGGTGCGCCCGATCGACGTCGGTGACGTCGTCGGCCGCTGTGTGGCCCGACTGCGCGAGCGGGCGCCGAAGCGTCCGGTCACGATCGACGTGGCGCCCGACACGGCAGCGGTGCTCGCGGACGACGACCGTCTGCGTCGGATCGTGGACGCGCTGCTCGACAACGCCGCGACCTACACGCCCGGAGACACCCCGATCGAGGTCGTCGTGGACCAGCACGACGGCGACGTGCGGATCCGCGTCCGCGATCACGGCGCAGGGATCCCCGCGGACCAGCGGGAGGCCGTCTTCGAGCAGTTCCACCGGCTCGAGGACCCGTTGACGATGCGCACCGGCGGGGTCGGCCTCGGACTGTTCATCGCGCGCCGACTGACCGACGTGATGCATGGGCGCCTCGAGCTGCTCCCGGCACGGCCGGGCATCGGCGCCGAGTTCGAGCTCCACCTGCCGACCGCCGAACCGGCGTCGCCGGTCCGCGATCCAAGGGGCCTCACGTGATTCGACCGAAGACCGATAAAGGGTCGGGGGCAACTACCACACAGTAGGCCAATGGCCACTGGGTGTACCTGAACGAAGAATGGGTTCGACGTGGCGGACGTCGTGGTCCATACTTCGTCGACTCGTCCGCTTGCAACGAATGAAGGGAAGCCTGTGGCGCGCAAGATGACCGAGGAGCACAAGGCCGCTCTTGCCAAAGGGCGTGCACAGGGACGTGCGGTCCGGGAGTATCTCGAAGCCCTGGAACAGGACAAGAAGCCGGGCCGCAAGCTCGATCGGCCCACGATCGAGTCACGTATCTCCGAGGTACAGAAGCGGATCGATGCCGAGCCCGACCCCGCCAAGCGGGTCGAGTTGATCCAACGTCGTCTCGATCTCGAGGAGCGACTGGTCGAGCTCGATCAGCAACCCGATCTCGCCAAGCTCGAAAAGGGCTTCATCAAGGCTGCTGGTGAGTATTCGGAGCGAAAAGGGATCACCTATTCGGCATGGCGTGAGGCTGGTGTACCCGCAGCGGTACTGAAGGAAGCCGGCATCAAGCGGACGCGCCGCACCAACTAGCGTCACGTGCGGGACACGACCGCCTTGGGGACGTTTGCGTCGACCGCACGCTGTGCACGCTGGGCACAGACGTCGAACGCATCCACGAAGCGCTCCGCGTCGCGTCGATAGGCCTCGAGCGCATTGTCGTCCGCGCTGATCGACTGCACGACCTCGAATTGGCTGTAGAGGTCGGCGGCGAAGGCGCGACGGCGGCGTTCCACCGCGCTCTTGACGGTGTCGACCGCGTTGGCGACCTGCTGATCGACGTCGCGCAAGAGCTGTGCGGCGATCTCGTCCAGCCGGCTGAGGATCGTCGCCTTGGCCCGTTCGAGGTTGCGCTGGTTCGCGAGCAGCCCCGACAGCTTCCATCCGACGAGCGCACCGCCGAGCAGGCCGATCGGGCCGAGCAGGGTGCCGGCAGCCACGAACGCCATGCCGCCGCCCGCCAGGCCGCCGGCGACCGCGCCGGTCCGGTTGCCCGCCTGGCTGCGCTTCTGTGCCTGCTGGAGCGCGTGCATCTGGTCAGGTGTGACCAGCAACGCGTTGGAGGACAGCTGCACCTGGGGCAGGTTGGGTGCCAGCTCGGTCATCACCGCCTGAAATCGCTCCTGGAGCTTCACCTGGAGTCGGCTCACGAGGTGTTCGAACCCGTCGGTGAACTGGCGGGAGGCGAGCTCACCGGCGACCTCGAGCTGCCGCTTGAACCGGCTGGTGAACTGGGCGAGCTCTTCCAGTGTCGACAGCTCGTTCAGGGTCTTCTTGGCCCGTGTAAAGGGTTGCAGTACGAGCCCCCGAATACGCATCTTCAGGGGCGCGACCTCGGTCAATGCGAGCGAGACGGCTTCGTCGAAACGCCGTTCGAGGTCCGCGATGTTGCCATCCAGCTGGCGGCGAAACGTCTGGAGCTTCTGGGGATCATCGAGCAGCTGCTGGCGCACCCTGACCTCGGCCATGGCCATCTCGGTCACCTTCACGATCCGATCGGCTGCCTCCCTGAGCACCTCTTGGCCCGCATGCTCCGAGAGATAGTTCTCGACATCGCGCAGCAGCCGGTCGGCTCCCGAACGCTTCCACATGTCGATGTCGTCGTCCTGTCGTGCCTCCCACGCCTCGAGCGCACAGACCGGATAGATGCGCACCTCGCCCCCGCGATTGGCCCGACGGGAGGCATCGACGATCCGCCCTCCGACGTAGTCGAGCACCGCATTGCGCGTATCGGCATCGTGATAGTGCTGGGGATACATGTTGCACACGAGGAAGGTCTTCTTGAGGTCGCGCGCGACGACCTGCTCCAAGAACGCCATCTCGGTGGCCGAGACGGTGGGCGGCGAGAGGAACAGCACGATCCCGGCGTCGACGATGTCGAGCTCCTGGAGCGTCCGCTCGGTATAGACCTCGTCGGCCTCGGCGTCATCGAGCCCCGGCGTGTCGATGAGTCGGGTGCCGTTGCGGAGGAACCCGACCGGCACCTGCTGCTCCACATAGGTCACGCCGAGGTGATTCTGGCTGTTGGCCTTCTGGGACGTGTACTGCTGGACGTCCTCGACCGCGACATGCTTCATCGAATCGTCGGCGAAGTGGACGGTCGCCTCCGGCTCGTCGCCGTAGCGCACGTACACCGGGACGGCAGTCTCTGGCGTGACGTGCATCGACGACACCTCGCGGCCGATGAGGCCGTTGAGCAGCGTCGACTTGCCACGCTTGATCAACCCGAAGATCCCCACCGTGAACTCGGTGGCCTCGAGGTCGCGGCGCACCAGCGCCAGCTCCGAGGCGATCAGCGAGTCGGAGACATCGGTCCCCTCGACCTCGAGGGCGCGTCTCTCCTGGAAGCGGTGCCAGACGTCGTCGACGTGCCCCAGGGCGTTCAGGAGCGCGCTGCGCTCTACGTCGAAGCTGTCGAGAAATTCAGGCACGTGCCGCTGTCTCCTCTGGCCCGGGGCATGTTCGCGCACAGTGCGTCCACCCAGGGGCATCGGCGCACGGGCGGTCGTGCTTGAGCAGCGATCAGGCCGGTGTGACCAGACCTCACACGAGGTGGGCGACGTCGTCGGGGGCCAGGCGCACCCGTCCCGCCGCGTCCAGGGCCGCGAGCGCCGCACGGGTCGAGGCCTCAGCGGCCGGCCACAGGCGGTGGTCCACCTCGGCGTAGATCCGCTCGACGAGCCCGCGCGGCGTGGAGGGGCCCTCCGCGAGCACCGCCAGGATCTGCCGCTCCCGAAACCGGCGGTGGTCGCGGTAGTAGGTCAGCACGGCCTGCGGGTCCTCCGTCAGCTCCGGCCCGTGACCCGGGTAGAGGACATCGGGCCCGAGGTCGAGCACGCGCCGCAGGCTGTCGAGGTAGGCGGCGAGGTCACCGTCGGGATGGGCGACGACCGAGGTGCCGCGCCCGAGGACGTGGTCGCCGGTCAGCAGCGCGCCCGTCCCGAGCCGAAGCGCGACGTGGTCGCGGGTGTGCCCGGGAGTCGCCACCACCTCCACGTCGAGCCCGGCCAGGGGGACCCGCGCACCGTGGCCGACCACCGTGCCGTGCGCCCCGGCCACCGCGGGGGTGCTGGCGACCACCGGGCAGGCCATCCGTCCGGCCCAGGCCGCCGCTGCCGCCGCGTGGTCGAGGTGATGGTGGGTGACCACGACGGACCGCACGGCAGCGTCGCGCTCGCCCACCACCCGCTCCACCCGACCGAGGTGCTCGGCGTCGTCGGGCCCCGGGTCGACCACCAGGACCTCGCCCGACCCGGCGGCGCCCACCACGTAGGTGTTGGTGCCGTCGAGCGTCATGGGCGAGGGGTTGGGGGCCAGGACCCGGGTGGTGACCGGGTCGAGGTCGGCGATCTCGGGCATGGCCCCGAACGGCGGCAGCTGCCAGGTCTCGCGCGGATCTCGGGGCGGGGTGAGGTCGTCGGTCATCGCCGGACGAGCGTAGGAGGCCTCCGACGGCGGCGACAACACCGGCGCTGGACGGCGCCCGGACAGCGGGAACGGCGGCCCCGGAAAGGACCGCCGCTCACCTCTCCCGCCCTGGACGGCTCCCGCTCCGTCACCAGAAGGAGGTGGCGCAGACTAGCCGCCGGACGGTGTCCGACGGAAGGGGGGTCGCCCCGGCTTTCACACTCACCGCGCAGGCGCTCGCCGTCACCGCACACCGGCGCGCGGCCCGGCGCCGACCCGGCCTCAGATCGGCTCGGGCGCGGCCTCGTCGGGGTGCTGAACCATGATCTGGTCGCCGACGCGCACGACCTGCGGCTCGATGCGCCGCTGATCGACGCGGCCGGCGTCCGCGGCGGCCCAGACCTCCGCGGCGCTGGCGTGCTGGGCGAGCGCGAGCAGGTTGCGTCGCGTCGGGAAGATGATGGTCACCTCGCCCCGCTCGCCCGCCGCGAGCGCGTCGGCCGGCGTGAGCCAGCGCAGACCGGTCGTTTCGACGTCGTCGTGGCGTGCGTCCTGACCGGCCGGGAGCAGCGCGGTGAAGAAGCGCGTGTCGAACCGCTTGTGCTGGCCGGTCGGGGTGACCCACCACGACCACAGGGCGAGGGCGCCGAGGTCGAGCACCAGCGCCTCGTCTTCGAGCCACTGGTGCCACTCCCAGCGTTCGTCCCGGGCCGTGAGGCGCCGGCGTGCCTGGCGAAAGGACGGCCGGTCGAGGTCGTCGGCGGTGACCGGTTCGCCGTCCTCGCGCCGCGCCAGCAGCACGCCGGCCTCCTCGAAGGTCTCGCGGGCCGCCGCGACGAGCAGCCCCAGCGCGCCGTCGGCATCGCCCGCCCCGAGCAGCTCGGCCCACTCCGTCAGGGGACGGCCGGTCCACCGGGCCGCGTCGAGCTCACGATCCGAGGCGTCGACCTTGCCGCCCGGGAACACCAGCGCGCCCCCCGCGAAGTCCGAGTCGAGGTGGCGTTCGAGCAGCAGCACCTCGAAGCCGTGGCCGTGGGGAGCCGCCCGCCGGCGTGCGACGGCCCGGTCGCGCAGCAGCACGACGGTGGCAGCGTCGAGCGGCGCGGCCGGCGCCGAGACGGGCCGCCCGGCCCGCGGCGGGGCGCGGTGGGGCACGGCCGGCGCCCCCGCGGGGCACCCCCCCGGCGGGGGGCGCGGGCGCGCCC
>CAZSQF010000132.1:0-8075 GCA_964608935.1 uncultured Actinomycetota bacterium
GGCCGTCCTGCGGGATGCGCCGCTCGGCGATGTCGACGTCCGCCATGATCTTCAGCCTGCTCGTGACGCCCGCCTGGATGCTCCGGGGCGAGCGCATCACCTCGTGCAGCACGCCGTCGATGCGGTAGCGGACCCGCAGATCGCGTTCGCCCGGCTCGATGTGGATGTCCGACGCCCCGTCGGCGACCGCCTGCGAGATCAACAGGTTGACGAACTTGACGATCGGCGCCTCTTCGGTGACCGCCTTGATGTCACTGAGGTCGACGTCGTCGTCGCCGCCGGCGAGGTCGTCGGCCATCGCCTCCATGTCGTCGGCCATGGAGCTGTAGCGCCCGATCGCCGCCTGCACGTCCTCCTTGGTGGCGACGACCGCCTTGACGTCCATCTTGGTGATCGTGCGCACGTCGTCGACCGCGACCACGTTGGAGGGGTCGCTCATGGCCACGACGAGCTTGCCGTCCTCGAACCCGATGGGCAGCAGGCTGTGCTTGCGGAGCGTCCCCTCTCCCACCATCGTCACGGCGCGTGCGTCCACCTCCGCACCGTCGAGGTCGACGAACTCCATCCCGATCTGGGTCGCCAGCGCCGCGACGAGGTCCTTCTCCGTCACCGCCTGTCGGTCGATCAGGATCCGTCCGAGGGACCCACCGCTCTCGCGCTGCTCGTTCTCCGCCTCCTGGAGCTGATGAAGGTCGATCAGCCCCTCGTCGACGAGGATCTGGCCGAGGTTCCTCATCCCGTCTCTCCGGTCTGTGTATCGCTGGCAGGGTCAGGTCGTTCCTGGACCCGCTCGAGCACACGTCGCAACAGCGTGACCAGCACGTGCTTGGCGTCCTCGCGGTCGCGTGCGTCGCTGACCACGACGGGCACGTCGTCGGACAGGTCGAGCACCGCTCGAGCCGTCGACACGATCGCCTCGGGCTCGTCGTCCACCTTGTTGACGACGACCACGTAGGGCACGTCTGCCAGGTCCACGAAGTGCGCGCGGATCCGGCGGGCCTCCTCCAAGGATTCGGCACGCTGTGCATCCACCATGAGAACGAATCCGAGCATCCCCTCGGCGAGGATGTCCCACATGAATTCGAAGCGCTCCTGCCCTGGTGTGCCGAACAGGTAGAGCGCCAGATCCTTCCCGACGGTGATGCGGCCGAAGTCCATCGCGACCGTGGTCCGCTCCGAGGTCCCGGTCGCCGTGGCACCGGCGGTCACCGGCCGTTCGGTGGACAGCACCGTGATCTCGGAGATGGTCCGGATGAACGTCGTCTTGCCGGCGTCGAACGGTCCGGTCACGACGATCTTGACCGTCCGGGGGCGGTGCCGCTTGATCGCCACTAGAGGCTCTCCACGCCGTCGATCAGCCGTTCGATCAGTTCGGCGTCCACCGACGGGTCGGTCCGCAGGCGCTTCCCGCGGTCCTCGTCGGCACGCAGCGGTGTCACCGCGCCGGTGTCGTCGTGCGCCGCCTCGCCGTCGACCGAGTCGTCACCGTCGCTCGGCTCCTCAGCGTCGGTCTCGGTCGCATCCGACTGCCACGGTTCGGGCGGTTCCTCCGCGTCGACGTGCATGCTCTCGTCCACCTCACCGCCGGCGTCGGCCACAGCATCGGGCGGGCCGGTGGGTGGCGGCACCGGTGGCGGGGACGTGTCGGCGAAGCTCGCCTCGATCTCGGCCAGCAGCGCATGATCGCCCACGAGCGTCTCCACGGACCCGACGTCGGCGTCACCGATGGCGATCACCCCGACGTCGACCAGCGATGCCAGGACACTCCGGGTCCGAAACTCGCCCTGGCCCCACAGCGAGATGAGGTCGTCGACGGTGCGGCGGCCATCGACCAGGGCGAGCAGCTCCCACCCGTCGCTGGTGACGTTCACGTCACGTTCTCTCCCGGGGCGAGCGATCGTGACCACCGCGGTCCCGGGGCCGGTCCGTTCGCTGATCCCTGGCCACTCCTCCAGCCGTTCCTGCGCCTCGGCCAACAGCTCCTCGGCACGCCACTGGGCGGCGGGTGCGGTGGTCGGCGGTTGGATGCGCGCGTGGACGTCGAATCGGAAGCTGCCTTCGTCCCACCGCAACAGGTCGAACACCGCATCGACGGCCTGCTCACGGAGGAGCTCCGGGAGGACCTCCACATCGAGCACGCCGGCTGCCGCAAGCGCGTCGGCGAGCTCGACGTCGGTCGGCAGCTCGCTCGACCGATCGAGCACGTCACGCAGCGACTCTCCGGTCACGAGACCGGCACCGAGCAGTCGGCGGGCGAGCGGCAGGTGGTGCGCATCCGACGAGGCGTCGAGCACCTGGCCATCGTCGAGATCGACACGTCCCACCGTCCGTGAGCCGTGCAGGCTCAGCCTGCCCGTCTTCGTGGTGTAGGCGAGCAGCTGCAGGATGTCGGGCAGCGTGAAGTCGCTGAGATCACCCTCGAGCACGAGTCCTCCTAGCTGCCCCATGCCGCATCGCGCGGCTCACGGACCAGGTCGATGGGCGCGGCGTCCCGCGGTTGGGGCTGGGGCGGGCCGGGCGGTGCCGTGTCGTCAGCCGGCGCACTCAGGGTCGATTCGCCCTCCAGCACGCGACCGATGCGATCCGCCGCACGTCGCATCTCGAACAGCATGAACCCGATCTTGGCGGTACGCCGGGCGACCGCGGCGAGCACCGCCTGGCCCTTGGTGCTCATGAGGAAGACGAAGCCGTGCTCCCCCTCGACGAAGATCTGGTTCAACGTGCCACGGCCGAGGCCCTCCGCAGCCTGCTCGCCCAGAGACAGCAACGCAGCACTCATCGCGCCGACCCGGTCCTCGTCGAGCTCCGGTGGAAGGGCACTGGCCATCGGCAGCCCGTCGAAGGACACCACGGCGGCGGCTTCGACGTCCAACGAGCTACGGATGAAGTCGTCCAGCGCAGCCGCCAGGCGTCCGGCCCGGCTGTCGGGGTTGTCGGCCATCGAAGTCCTCCCGCGCGACCGGTTGGCTCGTCGCGCAGCGGGTCGGAGCCGGGCCGCCCACGTGGCGGCACCAGGTCAGGGGCTCGTTTCCTTGCCTGTCACGTCGACCCCGAACCACGCCGACTTGAGCACCGCCGAACGTGCGCTCAGCGGTCACGACGGCCGCTGAGCGGCTCGGAGGAGGCCAGGGCGCCGAGCGCTGCGGCCGACATGGTGGCCACCGGGGCCTCGCGCCCCGTCCACCGACGGTACGCGGCCGCGGCCTGCGCGACGAGCATCCCGAGCCCGTGGTGCGCGGCGACACCCCGTTCGTGCGCCGAGCGAAGGAACGGGGTCTCCGGCGGCTGGTAGACGAGGTCGTAAGCGACCTGCCCCGCAGACAGCTCGTGGAACGGCTCGGGCAGCCGTTCGCCGTCCATCCCGAGGGGCGTGGCGTTGATGACCAGCCTCGCGTCGGCCAGTGCCGTGCGCAGGTCGTGTTCCTCGGCCACATCCAGCCCGCTCGCCGACCGCGCACCTGCGCGGACAGCGAGGAGCGCGATCTCCTCGGCCGCATCGGGACGGCGCCCCACGATCGTCATCTCGCAGCCGACACGCCCGAGTGCCACCGCGGCTGCTCGCGCCGCTCCGCCCGTCCCGAGCACCACGGTGGCGTCGCCTCCGGTCAGTCGCACCTCGGCCTGCACCGCGTCACGCAGTCCGGCGGCGTCGGTGTTGTCGCCGAGCAGGCCGTCCGAGCCCCACGCGAGGGTGTTGACCGCCCCGACCAGCTCGGCCTCGGGGGTGAGGCGGTCGCACTCGGCCATCACCGCCCGTTTGTGGGGCACGGTCACGTTCGCTCCCACCGCGCCGGTCGCCGCCAACGCCGACACCACCGTGGAGAGGTCGTCGGGCCGGGTCGGTAGGACGAGATAGACGAGGTCGAGGTCCTGCTCGACGAAGGCGGCGTTGTGCAGGACCGGCGACAGCGAGTAGCGCCCCGGCCATCCCAGCAGCACCACCATGCGGGTGGACGCCGTCGGCCAGGGTGCGCCGGCAGGCGGGCGGCTCATGACCGACCACCGGCAGGCGGCGCGACCCGGCTCACTGGCACCGGTCCGCCTCCCGGAACGCTGCCACGTTCTGTTCGTGCTCCTCGAAGGTCTCGGCGAAGGCATGACTGAAGTCGCACACCGGGTCGAGCACGTAGTAGCGGTACGGGACGTCCTCCGGTGAGAACGCGGCCCGCAGCGATGCCTCACCGGGTGCGGCGATCGGCGTCGGGGGCAGCCCGTCCACCTGGTAGGTGTTGTACGGGCTGACGACGTCGAGGTCGTCGAGCGAGACGATCTCGGCGTGGGCCCCCACCGCGTACAGCACGGTCGCATCGATCTGGAGGCGCATGCCTTCCTCGAGCCGGTTGTGGATGACGCCGGCGACCGTGCCCCGCTCGCCCGGGACCCGCACCTCCCGCTCGATGAGGCTCGCCACGATCAGCACCTCGTAGAGGTCCAGACCACGTTCCTCGGCCGCTTCGACCTCGGCATCGGGAACCGCGGCCATCACCTGGTCGAGCTGGTCGACCATGCGCTGGAGGATGACGAGCGGTGTCGCGTCGCGACCGACCTCGTAGGTCTCGGGGAACAGCAGTCCCTCGTAGGGCTCGATCTCGGCAAGCCCGGCCTCGTCTGCGTCGGCGTCGTCACCGTCGGTGTCCGGGCCGATGTCCGCCGGCTCGGGCACCCAGTCGGGCAGCTGGAGCACCCCGATGTCGTTGTCACCCGCCTCGGTGCGTTCGTCCAGCACGGCACGGAAGTCGGCCACGTCGTGATCGTCGAACTGCTCGGCGAGATCATCCAGCGTGGCCTCCACGGTCAGACCCTCCCGGATGGTGAACCGGATCCCGACCGGACCGACGGGCCCGTCGAGGAGCACGGCGATGGCCTCGTCGTTGCTCATCCCGGTTTCGAGCTCGTACTCGCCGGGCTGGAGCGTGGCGGCGAGACCGGCGTCCTCGGCCGCCAGACTGAAGGTCGTCGCACTGCGGACCACCCCGAGCTCGCGCAGCCGGTCCGCCACAGACCGCACCGATTCGCCCGGTTCGACCACCAGCTCCACGGGCTGGCCCGGCTCGACGTCGGGCCCGAGCATCCCGTCCAGCAGGTAGAGCACGCCGGCGAAGCCGGCGAGCAGCAACGCCCCGAAGGCCAGGAACCATTTGGAACCGCGGCTCAGCGCCACCCCGCCCTCCTCGTCAACCGGTCCGTCGATGGCGTTGTGTCTCGAGCACGGTCTGGAGCAGCACGCCGGCCGCGACGCGGTCCACGCTCGCGCGCCGCTCGGCCCGCGACGCGTCCTGGTCCAGCATGACCCGCTCCGCCTCGACCGTCGTGAAGCGTTCGTCGACGAGCCGGACGGGCAGTCCGGTCCGCTCCCTGACGCGCTCGGCGATGCGGCGTGCGCGCTGCGAGGGTGTGCCGGCACGTC
This sequence comes from uncultured Actinomycetota bacterium, assembly GCA_964608935.1. Classification (GTDB taxonomy): domain Bacteria; phylum Actinomycetota; class Nitriliruptoria; order Nitriliruptorales; family Nitriliruptoraceae; genus CAZSQF01. Next base: position 5,408 of record CAZSQF010000132.1, read on the forward strand.
CGTCGAGCTGGCGCGGGTCGCCCACGACGATCCCCGCCGCGTCGTGCCGCACGGCCGCCTCCACCACCGCGTCGATGGCGGGACCGTCCTGGGACCGCGGCACCTCGACCGTCTCAGCGGGCGAGGCGATGGTCTGCGTCGGGTCGGAGACCGCAAGCCCGACCCTGACCTCACCCAGGTCGACGGCGAGCAGCCGCCCCTGGTTCGGCAGCTCGTCGCGCGGCTCGGTGCCCGTCCCCGCCGCGATCATCCGGCACCCGCCACGCGGCGCCCCTCTCGGGCCGCGACCTCGAGGGCCTCGGCGAGCTGGTCGCCCTGCTTGCCACCCGCCTGCGCAAGATCGCCCTTGCCGCCCGCGCCGCCACCCACCACCTGCGCGGCGGGGTGGAGGATCGGGCGTGCCTCGACACCTTCGTCGGCCAGATCGGCTGTCACGGCCGCGACCAGCTGGGCCTTGCCGTCGTCGGTGGCGGTCCCGACCACCACCACAGCCCGCTCGGCGAGGTGTCCGCGGATCTCGGTCGCGAGCTGGCGCAGATCGTCCATGCTCACCCCGTCAGCGCGATGCACGACGACCGCGAGCCCGTTCTCCCGGGTCGCCCCGTCGGCGATCCGCTTCGCCTCCTGGGCCACGCCGGCGCTTCGGGCGCGTGCCAGCTCCTTCTCCGCGGCCTTGAGCCGCTCGAGCAGCTGTTGGACCCGCACGATGGCCTGGTCCGTCGGCGCGTCGAGCAGTCGCGCGATCTCGTCGGCGACCAGCCGTTCCCGAGAAAGGTACGTGAAGGCGTCCTCACCGGTGAGGGCCTCGACACGGCGGGTGTTCGATCCGATCGACTCCTCGCGCAGGATCGCGATCGGTCCGATCTTCGCGCCGGACGGGACATGGGTGCCGCCGCACAGCTCCTTCGAGAAGTCACCGATGGTGACCACGCGCACGATCTCGCCGTACTTCTCCTCGAAGTTCGCGACGGCGCCGGCCCGCCGCGCGTCGTCGAGCGCCATCACCTCGGTCTCGACGTGGGGGTCACGAAGAACGCGCTGGTTGATGGACGCCTCGATCTCGGCGAGCCGCTCACGCGGCACCTGCTCGAAGTGGGGGAAGTCGAAGCGCAAGCGGCCGGGCTGGACCAGCGATCCGGCCTGTTGCGCATGGTCGCCCAGGAACTCCTTCATCGTGGCGTGCAGGACGTGGGTCGCCGAGTGGCTCCGCGCCGTGGAGGTGCGGCGACTCGGGTCGACACGCGCCTGCACCGGCTGTCCCTGCGTGACCTCGCCGGCGAGGACGCGAGCGCGGTGGGCGATCAGTCCCTCGATCGGCTCCTGCGTGTCGAACACCTCGAGCCGACCGGTGGCCGTCTCCAGGATGCCGGCATCGCCGACCTGGCCGCCCGCCTCGGCATAGAACGGCGTCCGCGGCATGACGATCTCGACCTCGTCGCCCTCGGTGGCGGCCTCGAGCACCCCGCCCGGGGTCACGATGGCGCCGACCTGGGCCTCGGCGGACAGCGTGTCGTAGCCGACGAACTCGGTCACGCCGACCGCGCCGGCCGCCTCGCGATAGATGTCGGGCGCGACCCCGTCGTCGCCGCGCTTGGTCGCCGCACGGGCCCGCTCGCGCTGGCCCTCCATCAGTACCTCGAACTGGTCACGGTCGAGCGCGAGGCCGGCGTCCTCGGCGATCTCGGCGGTCAGATCGATCGGGAACCCGTAGGTGTCGTGCAGCTCGAAGGCGACGTCGCCGGGGAAGCTCGCGCCCTCGCCGAGGTGACCGATGACCTGCTCGACGCGGTCGAGACCCTGGCGGATCTTCGACCCGAAGCCGCCCTCCTCGGCGGCGGCGACCCGCGTCACGAGCTCACGCTGCCGCTCGAGCTCGGGATAGCCCGGAGCCATCACCTCGATCACGGCATCGATCATGGGGCCGAGCGCACCCTGACCCTCCCCGACCTCGACCCCGAGCAGCTGCGCGTGCCGGACGGCCCGACGCAGCAGCCGGCGAAGCACGTAGCCCCGCCCCTCCTTGGACGGGAGCACGCCGTCGGCGATGAGGAACGTCGACGTGCGCGCGTGCTCGGCCAGCACCCGGAGGCTCACGTCCCGGTCCGCATCGGCGCCGTAGTCCACCCCGCTGATGTCGGCCGCCCGCTCGATCAGCGGACGGAACAGATCGGTCTCGAACACGTCGTCGACGCCCTGCATGAGCACTGCCATGCGCTCGAGCCCCATACCCGTGTCGACGCTCTGGTTCGGGAGGTCGCCGGTGACGCTGCCAGCGGCGTCCTGGAGGAACTGCATGAACACGAGGTTGTAGTACTCGAGGTAGCGCTCGCCGTTGACCTCGGGGCCGCCGGGCTCACCCCACGCCTCACCGCGGTCGTAGTTCAGCTCGGTACAGGGACCGCACGGGCCGGCACCTCCCGTCGACCAGAAGTTGTCGGACGCATCCAGGCGATCCGACCCCTCGGGCGCCCCGATCCCGACGATCCGCTCGGGAGCGACATCGGTCAGCTCGAGCCACAACTGCCCGGCCTCGTCGTCGGTCTCGTGGATGGTGACCCAGATCCGGTCACCGTCGAGCCCGAAGTGCTCCGTCGACAGCTGCCACGCCCATTCGATCGCCTCGCGCTTGAAGTAGTCGCCGAACGAGAAGTTGCCGAGCATCTCGAAG
>CAZSQF010000133.1:0-8059 GCA_964608935.1 uncultured Actinomycetota bacterium
CGAGCGCGGCCGTGACGTGCTCGCCGAGCTGGCCGGCGAGCTCCGACTGTCGGTCCGTGAGGTCGACCTGCTCAGCGACGAGGGCCGCCGTCTGGTTTCGGCCGGCCGGGTCCCGTTTCCTCCTGCGGTGTTCGTTGGCGGGCTGCTGCTCGCCCACGGGCGGCTGTCCACACGCGCGCTCGCCCGGCAGCTGAACGCGTTGGCACCGGACGCCACGCCCGGACACGGCGGAGAGGGCTGAGACATGGAGGGCGTGTTCCTGGGGGGGTCGCTGGCCGCCGCGTTCGTGGCCGGCACGATCGCGCTGTTCGCGCCGTGTTGCATCCTGGTGGTGTTCCCGTCCTACCTCGCCGCGGCGGTGCGCAACCAGCGGTGGCGGCTCGTGCCGCTCACCGTGGTGTTCGCGGCCGGGTTGTCGGTCGTGCTCGTCCCCGCCGCGCTCGGCGCGAGCCTGTTGACCCGGTCGCTGCTGCGCTTCCACGGACCGGTGTACGTCGCCGGCGGGCTGCTGCTGCTCGCGCTGGCCGCCGTGGCGCTGTCGGGGCGGGTGTGGTCGCTGCCGATGCTCAAGAACTCACCCGACATCCAGCGCACCGACTCGGGCGGGGTGTTCGCCCTCGGGGTGTTCTCCGGCGCGGCCAGCGCCTGCTGCGCCCCGGTGCTGGCCGGCGTTCTCACCCTCACCGCCGTCGCCCCCGGCTTCGGCGCCACCCTGGCGATCGCCGTCACCTACGTGCTGGGCATGGTCGCGCCGCTGCTGGCGCTCACCCTCGCCTGGGACCGGGCCGACCTCACCGCCCGGCTGGCCGCCCGGAGCCGGCAGGTCCAGCTGCGGGTCGGTGGCTGGCGGCACACGGTCGGGCTGCTGGACGCGGTCGCGGCCGGCATGTTCGCCGTCATGGGGCTCGCGCTGATCGGGCTCGGCGCCACCGGCACCGTGCTCGCACCCACCTTTCAGGTCGGCGTCGGCAGCCGATTGCGGACCTGGCTCGAACCGGTCCTCGCTGCCCTCGACGGCGTCCCCGACCTCGCCGTCGGGGTCGTGCTGCTCGCCGCCGCCGCCGGTGCGGTGTGGCTCTCCGCCCGCCCACGCCGCACCGACACCGGCCCGCGCGACCCTGCCCCTGTGACCGACCCGGCCACGGCCCCAACCACTGCGGAGGCCCGCAGCCATGACCACCCGCCACCCTGCCACTGACCGCCGCCGGCGCACCAGCGACGCGAGCCTGGGCTGCTGGCTGCTGCTTGCGATCCCCGTCGTTGCGCTCGCGGTGGCGATCGCCGCCAACGTCGTCGCCGAACGCGGCGAGCCGTCGACCGGCGACCACTCGGTCGCCACCGACTTCGTGCTGCCCACCTCCACCGGCGACACGATCGCGCTCGACGACGTGCTCGTCGACGGAGACGCCCTCGTGTACTTCTCCATGGGCGTGGGCTGCGACGGCTGCTTCGCCCAGATCCCCGAGGTCGATGACGCGCTCACCGACCTCGGAATCCAGCTCGTGCCCATCATGGTCGACCCGCCTGACCTCCTCGCCCAGGAGGCGGCACGGTTCGGCATCGACCGGCCGATCCTGGTCGACGACGACCGGTCGGTGTCCGACGCGTACGGCATGCTCGGCCAGTTCGGGCACGGCGACCGCCCCAGCCACAGCTTCGCGCACGTCGCCACCGACGGCACCATCGAGCACACGCTGCACTACGCCACCATGTTCGTCCCGCTCGAGCAGCTGCTGGCCGACCTCGAGCTGTAGCCACGATGGCCGGACCTCGACATCGACGGTGGCTGGCACGGCCTGCCACCGCCCTCGTGGTGGGTGTGACGCTGCTGCTGTGGGGATGCACGCCTGGCCCGGCGATGCCAGGCCACGCCATGCCCGACCACACGGACGGCATGATGGGTGGCCGCAGCTCCGGCGAGGGGAATGCGGCAGCACCGCTCGACGGGGCACCCAGCATCACCATCGTTGCCGGGGAGCTGTGGTTCGAACCCGACCTCATCGAGATCGCCGCCGGCGACCCGGTCAACCTCACCGTCACCAACCGCGGCCAGGTGTTCCACGACCTCGTGATCGCCGAGCTGAACTTCCGGCTCGACGTCGACCCGGGAGACACCGCAACCGGCGGCCTGACGGTCGATCAGCCCGGCCGCTACAGGTTCGCCTGCTCGGTACCCGGACACGCCACCGGCGGCATGCAAGGAACGCTCGCTGTCCGGTGACGCGCGCCCGCGTCGGGGAAGGGATCCGGCACGAGATCCGAGCCGGTCCTGTCGTCGTAGATGAGCACCTGCGCGTTGGTGTGCCCGGTGACGGCTGCCCGTGCACCGTCGGGGGTGATGGCGACATGGTGGGGCGGCCGGCAGCGCGATCACGCCGATCACCGACGCGCTGCCAGCTCCGAGGACGAAGGGCTCGTCGGTGCCGTGGTCGGTGATCCAGGCCTCACGGCGGTCGGGGTGAAGGTGAGGTGGTGGGCCTCAACGCCGAGCTCGCGGCGGTGGACGACCTCGTCGCCGTCGAGCACCAGAAGCAGCCGGGTCAGTCGGTGCCCGTAGCCGGCCGTGGGGGCGTACAGCCGGTCGTGGGCGACATGGCCGGTCTCCACATGCCGGTCGACGGTCGCGCTGACCGAGTCGACGACGGCCAGGTCGTCCCGCCGCGTGAGTGTCACCCACGCCTGCTCCCCAGCAGGGCCGGTCGCGAGGGTCACGAACTGGGCCTGCCCGTCGGCCCTGCTTGCCAGATCGGTCGTGGCGTACAGGGCCGTGGTGGCGGCGGTGCCGTCGGGAGCCACCGTGAGGTTCTGGGGCCCGCCAGGGGTGGCGATGTCGCCGACGGCCTCGCCGGCACCCAGCTCGACCAGCACCGGTGCGGTCGTCATCTCCACCGCGACCGACACCAGCCGTGCCGGCTCGGGCCCGGGCGACGGCAGGACCCGGGCGATCAGTGCCATCATCGAGCGATCAAGGCTCATGTAAGGGTCTCAGTTGCTTGGTGCCTCGCCCTGTGACCTCGGCGAGAGCGCGCGAGAGTGCTGCGGGGTGGACCCCGAGCTCGTCTGCATAGTGGCGAACGTCGTGACGATCGGTGTAGTCGCGTTCGAGCAGTCCCACGAAACGCTGGTAGAGCTCGCGTGCGGCGTCCCCCACCGTGGACGGACGGTCCCGGGTGGCGTCGTGCCACCGCTCGACCCAGAGCAGCAGGGTGCACAGCAGATGTCGCTGCACATCAAGGCTGTTCGTGTCAGTCTGACGGTCAACTTCATCGGTCAAGCTCTGGATGAGCGCGTCCAGGGCGTCGACATCGCTGGGAGGTACGACCACTGCGTGCGGCCCCTGGAAGCCGACCAGCCACGCCGGGTTCTCCCGGGCGACGGCGTCGAGGTGTAACAGTTCGTCGCCGAAGCGCACCAACGCTCCATCAAGGCCGTCAGCTCGTTCGAAGACGTGGACCTGACCGCGGCCGATCACTGTGACCATGTTCGGTGCGAGTTCCGAGCGGTCGCCGTCGATGAGGTGACTTCCCGTTCCGCTCCGGCTCCAGATCAGCTCGTGATAGTCGTGCCGGTGCGGCCGGCGATAGCCGCAGTCGCTGTCTTCTGCGTAGCTCTGACTCGACAGCAGGGTGACCTCCAACGAGGCGTGCGGAGCCTCGAGGCGATCGATTGGAAGATCCCGTCGCGACCGGCGGCGTCCGGGGTGAAGGCTGCCCATGGGTCGATCGTAGCTCTCGGCTTCGACGACAGGCAGTCGCCATGGAGCGCGACGATCGGCCCGTTCGAGTCGCGGTCTGGCCTGGCGCGGAGCCGGACTGTTCCTTACCTCTACGCTCAGTCTCGTCCACGGGAGGGTCCATTGCGAGCGGTCTGGTACGAGCGGCAGGGTCCGGCCGGTGACGTGCTGCAGGTGGGTGAGGTGCCCACACCCGACGTCGGCCCGGGCGAGGTCCGGGTCCGGATCAGCCTCTTTGCCGTGAGCCCGGGCGACACCAAGAAGCGCCGGGGCTGGCTCGGCTCCGAGATGCCCTTCCTCCGGGTGATACCGCACAGTGACGCCGCGGGCGTGATCGACGCGGTCGGGGAGGGTGTCGATCCAAGCCGGATGGGCCGGCGGGTCTGGGTCTACGGCGCACAGTCCTACCGGCCGTTCGGCACCGCGGCCGAGTGGACGGTTGTGCCCTCGCCGCTGGCGGTCGATCTTCCCGCCGGTGTCAGCGACGAGCTCGGCGCCTGTCTCGGCATCCCCGGCATCACCGCGCATCGCGCCGTGTTCGGTGACGGCTCGGTCGCGGGGCAGACCGTGCTGGTGCACGGCGTCCTGGGGGGTGTGGGACGTCTGGCGGCACAGCTCGCGCGGTGGGGCGGCGCGTTCGTGATCGGCACGGTCCGGCGCCGCAGCGACCTGTCGGACCCGACACTTCCCGTCGAGCACACGGTCGCGCTCGACGAGCCCCCGGTTGCGGGTGCTATCCGGCAACTCGCCCCGGACGGCGTCGACCGCATCGTCGAGGTTTCGTTCGCTGACAACGTCGACCTCGACGCAGCCGTCATCAAGATCCACGGCGTGATCGCCGCCTACGCCACATCCACCGAGCGACCCGACTTCCCGTTCTGGCCCATGCTGTTCGACAACGTCACGATCCGCCTGCTCGGCAGCGACGACTTCCCGCTCGCGGCCAGGCAGCAGTCCGCCACGGATCTGACCGACGCGGCGCGGGCAGGCGTCCTGTCCATCGAGACCGCGCCCCCGATGCCATTGGCACAGGTCGCACTGGCGCACGACCGCGTCGATGCGGGAACGCGTGCCCGCATCGTGCTCGACCCATCGGTCTGAGGCGTATCCCGCCGGCGCGGTCGAGGTCAGCTCGCCCGGCTGCTGACGGCCTGCGTGAAGGCCGGCGGACCGTCGGCGGCGGGCCGTGGCACGTCGTCAGCGCATCCGTCCGGAGCACCGCCCGGCCTCGGCGCCGATGCCCATCCCGTGCGCACTCGAGCAAAAGGTTGACGCTTCATCTATTGGCTGCTACTGTTCAGTTGACGCTTCAACCAAGAGGTTGGCGTACCGACTTGAGGAGCACCCGACATGAGCACCGCCACCATCACCGGAACCGAGCAGCTGACCGGCACCTACACCATTGACGCGTCCCACAGCCGGGTCGGGTTCGTCGCCCGCCACGCGATGGTCACCAAGGTCCGCGGCGGCTTCAACGACTTCGCCGGCACCTTCACCATCGACGGGTCGAACCCGTCGGACTCCACCGCCGAGCTGACCATCCAGGCCGCGTCGATCGACACCCGCAACGCCGACCGCGACGCGCACCTGAAGTCCAACGACTTCTTCGCGATGGACACCTACCCGCAGCTGCACTTCGTCTCGACCGCGATCGAGCAGGTCACCGACACCGACTACCGCGTCACCGGCGACCTGACCCTGCGCGGCGTCACCAAGCCCGTCACCATCGACCTCGAGTACTCCGGCTCGGCCGTCGACCCCTACGGCAACACCCGTGTCGGGTTCGAAGGCTCCACCACGATCAACCGCAAGGACTGGGGCGTGAGCTGGAACACCGCCCTGGAGGCCGGCGGTGTACTGGTCTCCGAGAAGGTCACCCTCGAGTTCGAGATCTCCGCGACCAAGAACGCCTGAGCCCACCGGACCGACACGGCCGGGAGCCGGTCAGGTCGACCGTCTCCCGGCCCGCACGATCACCGTCCCTCTACCTCCAGGGAGCCCGTCATGTCGTTCTTGCCCGTCCGTCTCAACCATGCGGTGCTGTTCGTCGCCGACCTCGAACGCTCGGTTGCGTTCTACACCGAGCTGTTCGGGATGCAGGTCGTCGCGCGTGAGCGACGTGCCAACGCCGGGTTCCTGCGCTTGCCGCGCTCGGGCAACCACCACGACCTCGGGTTGTTCGGCGTCGGCGCCGCCGGCGGCCCGAAGCGTCGCGGTGCGATCGGCCTGTACCACCTTGCCTGGCAGCTCGACACCGTCGACGAGCTCGCTGACGCCCGCCGGAGCCTCGCCGAGGCCGGCGCGTTCACGGGCGAGTCCAGCCACGGCGCCACGCTGAGCGTCTACGGGGCCGACCCCGACGGTAACGAGTTCGAGATCATGTGGATGCTGCCACGTGAGCAGTGGGGCGCGTACGAGAACGCCGCTCCGATCGAACGGCTCGACCTGGCTGCGGAGATCGCCCGCTGGTCGGGGATCCGCACGGCCTGGCAGCTGCCCGACGACGCCGTCACGGACGCATCATGACCGCCCCCGCCACCTTCGCGCCGCCGACCGCCGTCTGGCGCGGGTCGAAGGATCCGCGGGCGCCGCTAGTCGTGCTGTTGCATGGCCGAGGGTCGAACGAAGCCGACATCGTCGGCCTGGCCGAGCATCTGCCGGTCGGACCGTCGTACGCCGCCGTGCGGGCGCCGATCTCCGAAGGTGGCGGGTTTGCCTGGTTCGCCAACCGGGGGATCGGCCGGCCGGTCGCCTCTTCGCTGTCGGAGACCATGGAGTGGTTCCGTCGCTGGCTCGACGAGGTCGCTCCGGCGCGACGCCCGGCGGTGCTGATCGGGTTCTCCGGCGGAGCGGCGTTCGCGGGCGGCCTGCTGCTCGACGACCCGGCCCGGTACACCGGCGCAGCCATCCTCTACGGCACCCTGCCGTTCGACGCCGGCGTGCCCACCAGCGACGGTCGGCTCGCCGGCGTGTCCGTGCTCACCGCGCAAGGTGAGGACGATCACGTCATCCCTCACGAACTGCTGGAGCGCACCTGGACCTACCTCCACGCTGGATCGGAAGCCGAGGTCGTCGGCGTCCGGGAGCCCGCCGGACATGCACTCACCCCCTCCGCGCTTCGCCAACTGCACGACTGGCTCAGCCCGCTCGTCGCCACGGAGGAGGTCATCCGATGACGACGTCACGGCCGTTCGAGATCGGGGCGTTCACCTTCGGGGAGATCACCGCCGACCCGACCACGCGCCGTCGACTCGATCCGGCGGTCCGGCTGCGCGAGTTCATCGACCTGGCGATCCTCGCCGATCAGGCCGGCCTCGACGTGTTCGGGGTCGGCGAGCACCACCGCCCCGACTTCGCCATCGCCTCTCCTGCGGTCGTGCTCGCCGCGATCGCGCAGGCCACCGAACGGATCCGGCTGACGAGCACCGTCACCGTTCTGTCGACCGCCGACCCCGTGAGAGTGTTTGAGGACTTCACCGCCCTCGACCTCGTCTCGGGCGGCCGGGCCGAGATCACCGCCGGGCGGGGCGCCTACACCGAATCCTTCCCGCTCTTCGGGCACGACCTGGCCGACTACGACGCACTGTTCGACGAGAAACTCGACCTGCTCCTGCAGGTCAACGCCGCCGAACGGGTAACCTGGTCCGGTCGACACCGCCCGGCCCTGCACGATGCCGGCGTGTACCCGCGCCCGGTCCAGGACCGGCTCCCGGTCTGGATCGCCGTCGGAGGCACGCCGGCCAGCGTCGTCCGCGCAGGCCGTCACGGGCTCCCGCTCTATCTCGCGATCCTCGGCCAGCCCGAACGATTCATCGCGCTCGCCGACCTCTACCGGCAAGCCGGCGCCGACGCCGGCCACGACCCCGATGAGCTCCGTGGCGGGGTGACGAGCCACTTCTATGTCGAGGAGACCTCGCAAGGCGCCCGCGACACCTTCCACCCCTACTACGCCCGCTACATCGGCGACAACATGCCCGGCGCGAACGGTCGTGCCCTCCCCCGCGACACGTTCGAGACCTGGGCCGGTCCCCGCGGGGCGCTCGTGGTCGGCAGTCCCCAGCAGGTCATCGAGAAGATCCTGTGGGAACATGAGCTGCTCGGCCACGACCGGTTCCTCGCCCAGATCGGGCTCGGCGGCCTGCCCTTCCCCCACACCGCCCGCTCGATCGAACTACTGGCCAGCGAGGTGCTGCCCGTCGTCCGACGAGAGACCGCCCGGAGCCCCGCCGATGTCTGAACCCACCCCGACGATCCCGGCCACCGTGGCCGACAGCCAGCCGGCGGACGACCGCCACGAACCACGCTGGCTCGACGAAGCCGAACAGC
>CAZSQF010000134.1:0-7982 GCA_964608935.1 uncultured Actinomycetota bacterium
GCGTACAGCGGCAGGATCATGAACGGCAGGAAGCCGTAGACCAGGCCGAGCACGATCGCGAACGGCGTGAACAGCAGGCGCAGCTCGGGCAGGCCGAATGTGCCCAGCAGCTGGACGAACGGGCCGTCGGAGCCGAGCAGCACGCGCCATGCGTAAGTCCGCACCAAGAGGTTCGACCAGAACGGGATCATGACCAGGACCAGCAGCACGCCGCGGACGCGCGGCGACCGCGTCGCCAGGTAGTAGGCGAAGGGGTAGCCGACCACCAGGCAGATCACGGTCGTGCCGATGGCCAGCCACAGCGACCGGAGGGTGATCTGGAGCACCAGCGGGTCGGACAGACGCAGGTACGACGCGACCGTCCAGTCGCCGAGGATGGTGCGGCCGGTCCGGCTGCGGCTCCCGAACGAGTAGACGAACACGATCCCGAGCGGGAGCGCGAACAGCAGCGTGAGGTAGACCAGGCTCGGCAGCCCGATGAGGAACCCGCGGCGTGCGTCGGCACGCTCCGCGCGACGCTCGAGGCCGGGCCCGCCCGAGGGGTCGCGGCGCTCGGCGACCGGCGGCGGTTCGAGGCTGGTTGCCATCAGCTCGTGGCGGCTCCCGGTCAGTCTTCGAGGGCGACGGCGCTGTCCGGCGTCCAGCGGACGCGAACCTCGTCGCCCATCGAGAAGTGCTCGATGCCGGGAGCGTTGCCCTGGCGGACACGGACGTGCGACGGTGGGTCACCGGCGAGCGCCGTCACCTCGTACTGGATGGCGTTGCCGAGGAAGGTCACCCTCTCGACCCGGCCAACGAACGAATCGAGCGAGTCGTCCGGCACGACGTCCGGCCGACGCAGGCCGACCCGCTCCGGACGGATCGCCACGGTCACGCGGGCGCCACGCGGCTCGTCGGCCGCCACCCGGACCGTGGTCCCGTCACTCAGGGTGGCGGTCGCGGGGTCGGTCACCGTGGCGGTCAGCAGGTTCGTGTCCCCGATGAAGTCGGCCACGAACCGGGTGCGGGGGCGGTCGTAGATGGCTTCGGGGCTGCCGACCTGGAGCAGCTGGCCCTGGTCCATGACGCCGATCCGGTCGGACATCGTCAGGGCCTCCTCCTGGTCGTGCGTCACATACACGAACGTGATGCCGACGCGCTCCTGCAACTGCTTCAGCTCGAGCTGCATCGCCTGGCGCAGCTTCAGGTCGAGCGCCCCCAGGGGCTCGTCGAGCAGCAGCACCTTGGGATGGTTGACGAGCGCCCGCGCGAGCGCGACCCGCTGTTGCTGACCGCCCGACAGCTGCTTCGGCCGGCGCTGCTCGCGCCCCTCGAGCTGGACCAGCTCGATGACCTCGGCGACCCGTCGGCGGACCTCGTCAGGGGCGATGTCCTGCATCTCGAGGCCGAAGGCGATGTTCCGCTCGACCGTCATGTGCGGGAACAGCGCGTAGGACTGGAACACGGTGTTGACCGGGCGCTTGTTCGGAGGCTCGAGCCCCATCTCGTGGCCGAAGATGCGCACGCTGCCGCGGGTCGGGTATTCGAAGCCGGCGATCATGCGCAGGGTCGTGGTCTTGCCACAGCCCGACGGCCCGAGCAGGGAGAAGAATTCACCGTCCACGATGTCGAGGTCGAGATCGTCGACGGCGACGACCGCGTCGCTGTGCCGCGTCCCGCCGAACACCTTCGTGACGCCGTGCAGCGCGACCGACGGCTGGTCGTCGGCCGGTTGGGCCGGCAGCACCGCCGGCGTGGTGACCTTGACGTCGTCGGTCACGTGAGCCTCCCCTCCCATGTCGGGGTCCACCCCGTCTCTCACTGCCCGCTCGCCTCCTCGAAGGCGGCGTCGAGGGCGGCGAGCCCCTCGTCGGCCTCGTCGAGGGTGATCGTCAGCGGCGGCGCGATCCGCAGCACGTTGCCGTACAGGCCGCCCTTGCCGATCAGCGCCCCCGACCGGCGGGTCGCCTCGAGCACCCGCCCGGCGGCGTCCGGATCCGGATCGGTGGTCCCGGGCCGTACCAGCTCGACCCCGAGCATGAGCCCCTTGCCCCGAACCTCGCCGATCATCGGCCATCGGTCGGCCCGGGCGCCCAGCTCGCGCAGCAGGTGCCCACCGACCTTGGCGGCGTTGCCCTGGAGATCGTGGTCGAGCAGGTAGCGCAGGTTGGCCAGCGCCCCGGCACACGACAGCGGATTGCCACCGAAGGTCGAGATGGAGTTCGCGGTCAGGCCGTCCATCAGCTCGGCCCGACCCACGACCCCGGCGATCGTCAGACCGTTGCCGAGCCCCTTGGCGAAGGTCAGCAGATCGGGCTCGACCCCGTGTGCCTCGATGCCCCAGAAGTTGTCGCCGGTGCGGCCCCAGCCGGTCTGCACCTCGTCGGCGACGAACAGGATCCCGTGGTCGTCGAGCACCGGCTTCATCGCGCCGAAGAACCCGTCCGGCGGGGTGGCGAAGCCGCCGACACCCTGGATCGGCTCGGCGATGAAGCAGCCGACGTCGCCGGCGGTCTGGGTCACGATGACGTCGCGCAGGTCGTCGACGCACGCGGCGGTGAACGCTGCATCGTCGAGGTGCCCGAACGGGCTGCGGTAGCGGTAGCCGCCGTGCACGTACTTCACGTCGACCGGGGACAGGGCCGACGCCGACCATCCCCGGTTGCCGGTGATGGCCATCGCGGCGAACGACCGGCCGTGATAGCTGTTGCGCACCGCCAACACCTGGTGGGACCGGCGCGCCGTGGCCGCCAGCAGCAGGGCGGCCTCGTTGGCCTCGGTCCCCGAGGTCGTGAAGAACACCTTGGCGTCGGGAATCGGGGCGAGGCGTGCGATCTCCTCCGCGAGCTCGACCTGCGACCGGATGAGGTACAGCGTCGAGGTGTGCATGATCCGGCCCGCCTGCTCGCGGACCGCGTCGACGACCTCGGGCAGGGCATGCGCGGTCATCGTGGTCAGGATGCCGCCGAACAGGTCGAGGTAGTCGTTGCCCTCTCCGTCCCAGACGCGCCGGCCCTCCCCCCGGACCAGCTCGATCGGTTGGTCGTAGTACAGCGCCAGCCAGCTCGGCAGCACCTGCCGGTGCCTGGCCGCCAGCTGTTCGTGTGCACCCATCGTGGCTCCTTCGGTCCTGCCCGTGCGCTCCCGGTCCGTCACGAATCGAACCCGATGCCGACCCGATCCAGCGCCGACAGCCACGGTCCGCGCACGCCCTGGCGTCGATCGGCGCGAGCGATCGCGCGGCGGGTGAACGTGATGCCCGCCCACCGCAGCGGCTCGGGTGGGAACGGCAACGGGCGGGTCGAGGTCAGCTCGAGCCCCAACAGCGGTGATCCGGGGTCGAGCAGCTTGTCGGTCAGCACCCTCCCGGCGAAGCGGGACGCCGCCACGCCGAGGCCCGTGTAGCCCAGGCCCCACACGACCCGGCCACCGAGCTCCTCACCGAAGGTCATCGTGAACCGCGTGGTGGTGGCGATCGGCCCACCCCACCAGCGTTCGAACCGCACGTCGTCGAGCTGCGGGAAGGTGGTCCGGAAGTGCCGGGCGAGCAGGTCGTAGGTGCGGCGGCGGTGGTCATGGCGTGCACCGACACCGTTGCCGTAGTGGTAGACGGCGTCGTAGCCGCCCCACAGGATCCGGTCGTCGGGGGTGAGCCGGTAGTAGTGGAACTGGTTCGCGGCGTCCGCCACGCCCTGCCGGCGCTCCCACCCGATCCGGCTGCGCTGCTCAGGGGTCAGGGGCGCGGTCAGCAGCACGTGGTCGTACACCGGCACGAACCACCGGCCGGTGCGGGGCAGGACGCGATGGCTGTAGGCGTTGGTGGCCAGCACCGCCGCCCCGGCCCGCACCGACCCACCCGGCGTGCGGGCCAGCACGCCGTCACCGCGCGGGGTCAGCTCGGTGACGGGACTGTGTTCGTGGACGGTCACGCCGCGCGCCGCGGCGACACGGGCCAACCCGTGCACGAGCGCCCCGGGATCGACGATCCCGCCGCCCTCGGGCCGGTGCAGCCCACCCAGGTAGCTCGGGGAGTCGAGCTCCTTCCTGAGCGTCTCGGCGTCGAGCATCGCGACCCGTTCGCCGGCGCGTTCGTAGGCGTCGTGGCCCGATTCGAGCGCGGTCAGCTGCCAGGTCTCGGTCGCGACGTCGAGGACACCGACCGGCTCGAGGTGGCAGTCCAGGTCGTGCACACGGACGAAGGCGACCAGCTCGGCGAAGTTCTCGGTGCCGAGCCGGACGAGCTCGTCGATCTCCCCGGGGAAGTGGGCGAGCCCGTTGTGGATGCCATGCGTCAGCGACGGCTCGAGGAAGCCGCCGTTGCGGCCGGACGCCCCGTAGCCGACGGTCGCGGCCTCGAGCACGACCACGTCGAGCGACGGGTCACGCTCCGTGAGATGCAGGGCGGTCCACAGGCCGGTGAAACCCGCCCCGACGACCACGACGTCGGCGCGGTGGTCGCCAGTGAGCGAGGGCCCCACCGGAGCCTGGCCGTCGAGCCATGGGCTGATCGCGCGCCCGTTCAACGATCCGGCACCTGGCTCGGCAGCTCCGGGAACACCTCGGCGACCGCGGTGTGGGCAAGGTGGCCGTCCTGCACGTTCAGCGCCCCGGACAGCGCCGGGTGCTCGTCGTCGGTGCCTGCCCGCCCCGCAGCGACGTCGTCGGCGAGGCGGGTCAGCTTGGGTGCGACGGCCGCCGACAACGCCGCCGACGCCGTGCGCGGGAACTGTCCGGGCACGTTGGTGACGCAGTAGTGGACGACACCGTGCTCGACGTACGTCGGGTCCGACAGGGTGGTCGCCCGGGCCGTCGAGACGCACCCGCCCTGGTCGATCGCCAGGTCGACGACGGCCGACCCGGGGCGCATCGACGCAACCATGTCCTCGGCCACCACGATCGGCGCCCGGGCGCCCGGCACGAGTGCAGCGCCGATGACGAGGTCCGCCTCGCGGACGTGGGCCGCGACCAGGGCGGGCTCGCTGACCTGGGTCGCGTCCACCGTGCCGTCGAGCTTGTGCTGGAACAGGCGCTGGAGATCCACGTCCACCCCGGTCACGTGGGCGTCGAGCCCGCGACTGCCGAGGGCGGCCATGGTCCCGGCCACGCCGAGACCGACCACGACCACCTTGGCCGGCGGCACTCCGGCGGCGCCGCCCATCAGGGTCCCGGAGCCGCCGCGGGCCGAGGACAACAGCTCCGCGCCGACGATCGCCGCGGCACGCCCGGCGATCTCGGACATCGGGGCGAGCAGCGGCAGCCCGCCGTGGTCGTCGGTGAGCGTCTCGAAGGCGTAGGCGCGGATGCCCGACGACACGAGCGCCTCGGTCAGCTCCGGCTCGGCGGCGAGGTGGAGGAAGGCGAACAGGGTCAGGTCGGGGCGGAAGTGGTCGTACTCGGAGCGTTGCGGCTCCTTGACCTTGACCACCACGTCCGCAGCCCACACCTGCGCCGGGTCCTCGACGAGGTCGGCACCGGCCTGCTCGTACTCGGCGTCGGCAAAACCGGCACCCGTGCCGGCGCCGGCCTCCACGACCACGTGGTGGCCCTGCTCGATCGCGGTGTGCACGGCCGACGGCGTCAGCGCCACACGGCGCTCACGGTCCTTGATCTCGGTCGGGAGCCCGATCGTCGCACCCGTCATGGCGTCACCGCCTCGTCGTCGTGTGCACTCACGCCGCCATCTGCTTCGCGGCCTCGCCGAGTACCTGGTCCAGGATCGACAGGATCTCGCCGAGGACCTCGCGGTCGGCCACCAGCGGCGGCGACAGCTGGATCACCGGTTCGTCACGATCGTCCGCGCGGCAGATGAGGCCGAGCTCGAGGAGCCGGTTCGACAGGAACCCGCGGAGCAGCCGCTCGGTCTCGTCCTCGTCGAAGCTGACCTTGTGCGCACGGTCCTTGACCAGCTCGAGCGCCCAGAAGTAGCCGGTGCCGCGCACGTCACCCACGATTTCGTGGCGCTGGTAGAGCTCCTGGAGCCGTTCCCCGAACCACGGGCCGTTGCGCTGGACGTTGCCGAGCACGTCGTCGGCCTCGAACACCGCGATGTTGGCCAGGGCGACGGCGGTCGCGACCGGGTGGCCGCCCCAGGTCGAGCCGTGCAGGAACATCGACGTCGGCTCCGAGGCGAGCACCTCGCCGATGTGGCGGCGGAACATGAGCCCGCCCAGTGGCTGGTAGGCGGAGGTCACACCCTTGGCGAAGGTGACGATGTCGGGGAGGTAGCCGTAGCGGTCCGCCCCGGTCCAGGTCCCGAGCCGGCCGAACGCACAGATGACCTCGTCGGAGACCATCAGGATGCCGTACTCGTCACAGATCCGCCGGACCTCGTCGAGATAGCCCGGCGGTGGGGTGAAGCACCCACCCGCGTTCTGGACGGGCTCGATGAACACGGCCGCGATCTGGTCGGGCCCCTCAGCGATGATGGTCTGCTCGATCGAACGGGCGCAGGCCAGGTCGCAGGGCGGGCAGGCCTGGCTGACCGAGCAGCGGTACTCGTTGGTGTTGGGAACGTGGAAGTGGCCGGGGCGCAACGGCTCGAACATCTTGCGCAGGCCGGCCAGGCCGGTCATCCCGAGCGCACCGAACGACGTGCCGTGGTAGGCGTAGTTGCGGCTGATGAACTTCCATCGGTCCTCACCGCGGGTGCGGTGGTACTGGATCGCGAGCTTCATCGCCGACTCGACCGCCTCCGAGCCCGAGTTGACGAAGAAGGCGTGGTCGAGGTCACCGGGGAAGCGGTCCGCGAGCGCGCCGGCGAGGTCGATGGCCGGCTGGTGGGCGTAACCCCAGTTGGTCGTGAACGCGAGCTTTTTCATCTGTTCGGCCGCGGCGTCGACCAGTTCCTGGCGCCCGTAGCCGATCTGGGCGCAGAACAGGGCCGACAGGCCGTCGAGGTAGCGCTTGCCGTCCGAGTCCCAGACGTAGCAGCCCTCGCCACGCTCGAGCACGGGCACCGTCGCCCGGCCCTCGCGCCAGTCCGCGGTCCGCGTGAAATGCAGCCACAGGTTGCCGTCGTGCAGCGCCGCTCCGCTCATGTTCGCTCATGCCTCTCGCCGACGACCGGGACCGCACCTGGAGGGTAGGCAGCCCCGGTCACCCGCGTCGCTGGACGACCGCTAGTAGGTGATGTCGGACATGACGTGCTTGATGCGGGTGTAGTCCTCGAGGCTGTAGGCGGACAGGTCCTTGCCGTGTCCGGAGTGCTTGAACCCGCCGTGAGGCATCTCGGCGACGATCGGGATGTGGGTGTTGATCCACACCGCGCCGAAGTCGAGCCCCTTGGCGACCCGCATGGCACGGCCGTGGTCACGGGTCCACACGCTCGAGGCGAGCCCGTACTTGACGCCGTTGGCCCACCGCAGCGCCTGATCCTCGTCGTCGAAGCGCTGGACGGTGACGACCGGTCCGAAGATCTCGGTCTGGCTCATCTCGTCGTCCTGCGTCAGCCCGGATACCACGGTGGGCTCGAAGAAGAACCCGTCGCGCGCCAACGGGTGCCCTCCGGTCGGGACCTCGACGTGGTCCGGGGCACGGTCGAAGAAGCCCTTGACCCGCTCGAGCTGGTTGGCGTTGTTGAGTGGCCCGTAGTCGGCGTCCTCGTCGGGACCGCCGGTCCTGGTCCCCTGCGCCTGCTCGGCGAGCGCGGCCACGAGGTCGTCGTGGATGGCCGGGTGCGCCAGCACGCGTGACGCGGCGGTGCAGTCCTGGCCGGCGTTGAAGTAGCCGGCCCCGGCGATGCCCGCAGCGGTCTTTTCGACGTCGGCGTCCTCGAACACGATCACCGGTGCCTTGCCACCGAGCTCCAGGTGGGTGCGCTTGAGGTCCCGGGCGACCGCCTCGGCCACCTCCATCCCGGCACGAACCGACCCGGTCACCGACACCATCTGCGGAATGTCGTGGCTGACCAGCGCCCGACCCGTGTCGCGGTCGCCGCACACGACGTTGACCACGCCGTCGGGGAGGAACTCGCTCATGATCTCGGCCATGAGCACGGTCGACAG
>CAZSQF010000135.1:0-7932 GCA_964608935.1 uncultured Actinomycetota bacterium
ACGACAACTGGGACCTTGCCGATCGCCTCGGCGAACTGCCGGGCGGCCTCGACCACCGCCTCGTCGGTCACGACGGTGCGGACGAGCTCGATCAGCTTCATGACCGGTGCCGGGTTGAAGAAGTGGAACCCGAGGACCCGGTTCGGCCGGCGGGTGTGCACCGCGATGTCCATCACCGGCAGGGACGAGGTGTTGGTCGCGACCAGCGCATCCGGCCGTGCCACCTCGTCGATGCGCCGGAAAGCGTCCTGCTTCAGCGCGAGCACCTCGGGGACGGCCTCGATCACGAGGTCGCAGTCCCCCAGCACGTCGAAGCGCGTGTCGCCCTCGATGCGGCCGGCGATGGCGTCGGCGTCCTCGGCCGTGAGACGCTCCCGCTGCACCTGACGCTCGAGCGAGGCGCGGATGCGCTTGAGCCCGCTCTCGACCGCGTTGCCGTCGATCTCGACGAAGCGCACCGGGTAGCCGTGGCGAGCGATGATCTCGGCGATGCCCGAGCCCATCGTGCCGCACCCCACGATCCCGACCCGCTGGATCGTCCTCGCGTGCTCGCTGTCGCTGTGCTGGGCCACGGCTGCCTCCCTCGGGGCTGACCGGAAGCCTACGGCCGGCGCGCCGCCCGCCGCGAACCGTTCACCACACGCGGGTGGGCGTGCGCGGACGCACGCAGGCGTCGGCGCCGGACCGGTCGCGATACGCTGCCGCTCTTGTCACGGGAGGGTTCCTCGGATCACCACGCGGGGGAATCGCTGGCGCCGACCTCGGCCGAGCCACGCGCTCGCCGGCGCAGCGGTGGCCGTCGTGGCGATCACCGTCGTGGCGCTGGCAGCGACCGCGTGGTCGTGGGGTGCCACGCTCGAGGCCGAGGAGCGGCTCCTGCCCGGCGTGCGCATCGCCGGGATCGAGCTCGGCGACGCCACCACGCAGGCCGCCCTCGCCCAGGTGCGCGACACCGTCGACCCGGAGCTCGACCGGGAGCTGACGGTGAGCTTCGGGTCGCGGTCCTGGCACACCACCCCGCGGGAGCTCGGCGCCACCACCGACGCGTCCGATCTCGTCGCAGTGGCCTTCGAGCGCACCACCTCGGCGTCCGTGGTCGGGCTGACCCGGTACCGATGGCTCGGGCACACGTCCGACATCGACTACCAGGCCCGTGTCGTCCTGCCGGAGGCGCAGACGGCCGCGTTCGTGGCGCAGATCGCGGACGAGGTCGAGTACGAGCCGAAGGACGCGGCCTTCCGGTGGATCAACGGCCGCCTGCGGCTCGAACCGAACCGGATCGGGCGCAGCGTCGATCGCGACGCCGCGGTCACCGCGCTGATCGACGCGACCGCCGCTGGCGGGACGGGGATCGAGCTGCCCGTCGACGAGGTCGCGCCGGGGCTGACGACCGAGCATGCCGCACAGGTCATGCCCGATGTCAGCGCCGCCGTGGACGCAACGATGGACCGCGCGGTGACGCTGGCCTACAACGGGTCGACGTGGCAGGTGTCGCCGCGCGAGCTCGACGCCGAACCCCGACTCGGGCCGGTGACCGAGGCCGCCGTCGGGGCGACCCTCGCCACGCCGGCGTCGACCTCCGGGCAGGACGGCGACGCGGGACCGCTCGCCGAGACGGTGTCCCTGGTGCTGCCCGATTTCCGCGTCGCGGCGTTCGTGGACGCACTCGCGGCCGACATCGACATCGCACCGCGCAACGCCGAGATCGCCTGGACCGGCAGCGACCTCGCGATCACGCCGGACGAGGACGGTGTGGCGCTCGACCGCGAGGACGCACGACGCCGACTGCGCTCGGCGCTCCAGGGCGGGTCGGACGCGGTGGAGCTCCCGGTCGAGCCGGTGCAGGCGGCGGTGACGACCGCATCGTTCCACCAGGTCCTGCTGGTGGCGCAGGACGAGCGACGAGTGTTCCTCTACGAGGGTGGCAAGGTGGTCCGGGACTGGCCGGTCGCCGTCGGACAGGGCGGCAGCCCGACCCCGACGGGCGTGTTCACCGTCGGCGCCAAGCGGTTCGAGCCGACCTGGCACAACCCGGCCCCGAACGACTGGGGCAGGGACATGCCCGCGGTGATCGGACCGGGGCCGTCGAATCCGCTCGGCCTGCGGGCGCTCAACTGGAACCGGGGCGGCGCGGACACGCTCATCCGCTTCCACGGGACCCCGAACGAGTCGTCGATCGGCGAGGCGGCGTCCCGCGGCTGCGTGCGCATGTTCAACCGGGACGTCATCGAGCTCTACGACCGCGTGTCGTCGGGCACCTACATCGTGTCCGTGAACAGCTGACCGTCGCGGCGGCTCACCCCTCCTCGAACGGCCCGACCGCCGTATTCGCGTGCAGGTGGTTGGTCAGCGCCGGGAACTCGCGGAGGGCGTCGACGAACGCGTCGAAGCGGTCCGTGTCGCCCTCGCCGGCGCCAGCGATGCCGTCCCGGATTGCCTCGCACACCTCGACCCAGCTGCCGGTGACCTGGGCGTGCCAGTCCTCGGCGCCGGTAGGGGGTGTCATGCCGGTGACGGGCTCGGTCGCCTCGGTGTAGGCCAGCGCGTGCTCCTCGAGGGCGTCGGCCAGGCTCGACCCGTCGTGGGCACCCTCCTCGAGCGCGATGAGCTCCTCCTCCAGGTCGATCACGAGCAGCTCGAGCTCGTAGTTGATCTCCATCATGCGCTCGACATAGTCGTCATCATCGGGCGACGTCCCGTCGACGGAGATCTCGAGCTCGCACGCGGTCCCGTGGTCATGGTCGGAGGGCGGGTCGGGCTCTTCGTCGGGCTCGGCGGCGGCCCCGTTCTCGTCGGCGGCCGGGTCGGGCTCGCCATCGTCGACCGCGACCTCACCGGCCGGGCCACCACACGCCGTGAGGACGAGCAGCAGGACCACGCCGACGATCCCCGTCACCAACCGCATGTCGTGTGCCTTCCGCGTGTGGACCGCCCCGTCAGGTCGCACAGCGTACCCGTGCGACCGCGGACCGCGCCGGCGCTCAGTACGGGTACCACCAGTCCTTGGGCGCCTCGCTGAAGTCCCAGTGGACGTGCTTGGCCTCGGTGAAGGTCTCGAGGCCCTCGGGGCCGAGCTCGCGGGCGCCCCCGGTCATCTTCATCCCGCCGAACGGTCCGGCGTAGTTGTCGGTCAGCGGGTCGTTGATCCAGACGGTCCCGACCTTGACGCGCTCGTAGAACCGCTTGATCGTGAGCGGATCGGACGAGCGCAGGCAGGCACCGAGTCCCATCGGATGGGCGTTGACGCGGTCGATCGCCTCGTCGATCGAGTCGTAGCCGGCGATCGGCACGACGGGCCCGAAGGTCTCCTCCTGCATGATGACCATGTCGTCGGTGACGTCGACGAGGACCGTCGGCTCGTAGAAGTAGCCGGTGCGATCGGGCTTGTTGCCGCCGGCCACGACCCGCGCGCCGTGGGAGACGGCGTCATCGACGTGCCGGACGACCTTGTCGCGGTAGCGCTCCCCCATCAGCGGACCGACGTCCGTGGTGGGCTCGAGCCCGTGGCCGAGCCGCAACGACGACGCCTTGGCCGCGATCCGCTCGGCGAAGTCGTCACGCTGCGTCGACGAGACGAACACGCGCTCGGACGACGTGCACACCTGGCCGGCGTTGAACATGGCCGAGTAGGCGAGCGCGTCGGCGGCCGTGTCGAGATCGGCGTCGGGGGCGAGCACGAACGCGTCCTTGCCCCCGAGCTCGAGATGCAGGTGCTTCATCATGGGCGCGGCGATCGACGCGATCCGCTGGCCGGTCTCCACCGAGCCGGTCATCGCGATGACGCGGACATCCGGGTGACGCACCAGCGCCTCGCCGGCATCCGGACCGGTGCCGGTCACGACGTTGACGACCCCCGGCGGGAAGTGGTCGAAGCAGCGTTCGATCCATTCGAGCGTGATCAACGAGGTCATCTCCGACGGCTTGATCACGACCGTGTTGCCGGCCGCGAGCGCCGGGGCGAGCTTCCAGGACAGCAACAGCAGCGGGAAGTTCCACGGCACGATCGCGCCGACCACCCCGTAGGGCTCCTTCAGCACGAGGTTGAGCTGGGTCTCGGGCTCCGCCGACGGGATCACGCGACCGAGCCCGTTGCGGCCGAGCTCGGCGTAGTAGCGCAGCGAGGTCAGGGCCCACTCGGCCTCCTCCTCCTGTTCGGGACGGGCCTTGCCCTGCTCGCGGGTGATCAGCTCCACGAGCTCGTCCTGGATCTCCAGGCTCTTGCCGACCGCCTCGTGCATCAGCTCGGCGCGGTCGTTCGCGGCGGTGAACCGCCACCCGTCCCAGGCCTCGAGCGCAGCCGATACGGCCCGGTCGACCTCGCCGGCACCGCCGGCGGGGACCCGGCCGAGCACCTCCTCGGTGGCCGGGTCGAAGCTTTCGATCCAGTCGTCGGCCGTGACGTGGTCGTTGGCGATCCACATCGGTCGGTCGGTGGTCATCGCATCTCTCCTCCGTCGGCGGGAGCCCCTCCCGGGGCACTGCGGCGCGCCATCAGCGCCAGCACGTCGTAGGCGACGTGGGCGGCGGCGATGCCGGTCATCTCGGCGTGGTCGTAGGCCGGCGCGACCTCGACGAGGTCGGCGCCGACGATGTCGAGGCCGGCCAGCCCACGCAGCACGCCGAGCAGCTCGCGTGAGGTCAGCCCGCCGGCCTCCGGGGTGCCGGTGCCGGGCGCATGGGCCGGGTCGAGGACGTCGATGTCGATCGAGACGTACACGGGCGCGTCCCCGAGCCGGGCGCGGACACGGTCGACCACGCCCGCGACGCCGAGCAGCTCGAACTCGTCGGCGTGGACGGGCTCGAACCCGAGGTCGGTGTCCTGGGGGAGGTCGTCGCGGGAGTACAGCGGCCCGCGGATCCCGACGTGGCAGGACGCCGTGCGGTCGATCAGTCCCTCCTCGGAGGCACGCCGGAACGGCGTCCCGTGGGTGTACGGAGCCCCGAAGTAGGTGTCCCACGTGTCGAGGTGCGCATCGAAGTGCAGCACCGCCACGGGGCCGTGTCGCTCGGCCACGACGCGCAGCAAGGGCAGGGCGATCGTGTGATCGCCGCCGAGTGTGAGCAGTGTCGTCCCGTCGGCGGTGAGTCGACGGGCCCCCGCCTCGATGGTGGCGATCGCCTCGTCGAGGTCGAAGGGGTTGACCGCGAGGTCACCGACGTCGGCCACCTGCTGGGCTCCGAACGGCTCGACATCGAGCGACGGGTGATATGGGCGGAGGAGCCGCGACGAGGCCCGGATGTGTCCCGGGCCGAAACGCGCTCCCGAGCGATAGGAGACCCCGCTGTCGAAGGGGACGCCGACGACCGCGACGTCGACCTCGCCGACCTCGTCTGCGCGGGGGAGCCGTGCGAAGGTCGGCGGTCCGGCGAAGCGCGGCACGAGCGTGGCATCGACCGGCCCGAGCGGCCGGCCGTCACCTCCCGAGCGCGGCAGCGTCGGGTCCGACGGCACGTGGCACCTTCCTTGTGGTCGGTCCGGGTGGGTCGCCGCTGCGAGGCCAGCGACGACCCGACCCGTGGTCAGCTCATCCGGTCAGCTCTTGGCCCGGGTGAAGTAGTCCGTGAACAGGATCTCGGCGTCACCGGTGTCCTCCAAGAAGTACAGGTTGGCCCGCGTCTCCTCGTCCGGGTAGATCGCCGGGTCCTCGAGGATCTCCGGCTCGATGAACTCGGCCGCCGCCGAGTTCGGCGACGCGTAGTAGGTCCAGTTGGTCAGCTGCGCACCGTTCTCGGCATCGAGGATGTAGTCGATGAAGGTGTGCGCGGTGCAAGGCGCCTCCGCGGTCGAAAGGATCGCGAGGTTGTCCGTCCAGATCGTCGCCCCCTCTTCGGGGATGATGTAGGCGTAGTCCTCGTCGTCGCCGAAGTTGTCGAGGAAGTTACCGCTGTAGCCCTGGGCGACGACCACCTCGCCGGACAGGAGCAGCTCGGAGAACTGGTCGGAGGTGAACGCCGCGGTCCAGTCGCGTGCCGCCGAGATGACGTCGGCCGCCTCCTGGAGCTCGTCCTCACTCGTCGTGTTCGGGTCGTGGCCGAGCCAGTACAGCGCGGCTCCCATGGTCTCGCGGGGGTCGTCCAGCAGCGAGATGCGACCCGGGAACTCTCCGGTCACGGCCGCGTCGAACACGAGGTCCCAGGACGGCTCGACGTCGCCGAGCAGCCCCACGTTCACACCGAGTCCGGTGGTGCCCCACTGGTAGGGCACGGAGAACTCGAGGTCCGGGTCGTAGGGCGGCGCCGTGAAGTCGACGTCGATGTTGCCGGCGTTCGGGATGAGGTCGAAGTCGAGCGGCAGGAGCAGGTCCTCCTGGATCATGATGTCGACCATGTAGTCCGACGGGACGATCACGTCGTACTGGGCGCCGCCGCTCTCGACGCGGGCGAACAGCTCCTCGTTCGACGGATAGAAGTCCTCGGTCACCGTGACGCCGTAGTCGTCCTCGAACGCGTCGACCAGGGCCGGGTCCATGTAGTCGGACCAGTTGTAGAAGTTCAGGTCGCCGTCGGTCTCCCCCACCTCGCAGTCCACGTCACCCGCAGCCTGCCCGTCCCCACCACCGCCACCGCAGGCCGCCAGCGCGAGCGCCAGAGCCAGCGGCATCACCATCCATCGCTGCTTCATCAGTGTCCACCTTCCTGTCATCGAGGTTCCGTGGGGCCGAGGTGGCCCCCTTGCAGGATCGTCACTCCCCCTGCCTGCGCCGCGACACGAGCAGCGACACGAGCACCAGCAGCATCGACGCGACCAGCATCATCACCGACACGGCGTTGATGAGCGGGGTGACGCCCCGACGCACGAGACCGAACACGTACACCGGCAGGGTCGTCGAACCGGGCCCGGCGACGAAGCTCGTGATCACGACGTCGTCGAGCGACAGCGTCAGCGCCAGCAGGGCCCCGCCCGCGACACCGGGCGCGATCAGCGGGAGCGTGACCCTGCGGAACGCCTTCCAACGGCTGGCGTACAGGTCAGCCGCCGCCTCTTCGAGGCTCGGGTCGAGCCCGGACAGCCGTGCCCGCACGACGACGGCGACGAACGAGATGTTGAACGCGATGTGGGACAGCGAGATCGTCCCGATGCCGAAGCGCGGGTTGACGCCGAGGAGTCCCCCGATCAGGTCGAACGCCTGCACGAAGAACAACAGCATCATCACGGCCATCGTCACGTCCGGGATGATCACCGGCAGGTAGAGCAGGCCGTCGTAGACGCGCTGACCGCGGTACCGGAAGCGTTCGAGGGACAGGGCGGCCGCCGTCCCGAGCACCGTCGACACGGTCGTCGCGATCGCCGCGACGACCAGGGAGTTGCGCAGGGCGCCGAGCACCGCGCTGTCCTGGAGCATGGCGCGGTACCAGCGCAGGCTCGGCTCGGTCCACACCCCGACGACACGGTTGTCGTTGAACGACAACGCCGCCAGGACGAGGATCGGCAGGTACAGGAAGGCGAACACGAGCCAGGCGTTTCCGGCCAGCAGGCGCTCGATGCCCCGGCGCGGGCGCGCGACCGAGTCCTCGGCGACCGCCTCCGGCGTCCCCGCGTCGACAACGCTCACAGGTTCTTCGCTCCGCTGCGGAAGTAGGCGATCGCCGCGATCAGCATCACCGACAGGATCGCCATCGACAGGGCGGCACCGAACGGCCAGTCGCGGGCGGAGAGAAACTGGCGCACGACGTAGCTGCCGAGCATGGTGGTCCGGGACCCGCCGAGGATCTCGGGGGTGACGTAGGCACCGAACGACGGGATGAACACCAGGATCGAGCCCGCGATCACGCCCGGCCGCGACAGGGGCCAGGTGACGCGTCGAAAGGCCTCCCACCCACTGGCGTAGAGGTCACGGGCCGCCTCGACGAGGGAGAAGTCGAGGCGCTCGAT
This sequence comes from uncultured Actinomycetota bacterium, assembly GCA_964608935.1. Classification (GTDB taxonomy): domain Bacteria; phylum Actinomycetota; class Nitriliruptoria; order Nitriliruptorales; family Nitriliruptoraceae; genus CAZSQF01. Next base: position 7,874 of record CAZSQF010000135.1, read on the forward strand.
CGACGCGTACAGCGGCAGGATCATGAACGGCAGGAAGCCGTAGACCAGGCCGAGCACGA
>CAZSQF010000136.1:0-7926 GCA_964608935.1 uncultured Actinomycetota bacterium
TGGGACCTGACCCAGTTCGCGTGGGTCGGTGGTCCGTGGCCCGGTTCGGGGCACACCTCGTTCCTGAGTGGCTCGGGCAACAACCCGTACGGCTACTCGAACCCGGAGTTCGACGCCCTGGCCGACGAGTGCGACGCGACCGTCGACGACGGCGAGCGCGCCGACTGCTACAACGAGATGAGCCAGTACGTCACCACCCGCAACATCGACGACGACGGGCTGGTGGTCATGCCGATCACCCAGAAGCCGTCGTTCTACGCCTACTCGAACCAGCGTCTGCTCCGTGCGGCCGTCGCGCCGGACGCGAACGACGCCGGTCCGTTGGTCAACGTGGTCGACTACCTGCTGGCTCCGTGACCTGAGTCACTCTCGTGAGGGGGCCCCGCGGGGCCCCCTCACGATTTCCTCCACCGCGACAGGCGGCGGGGGAGGGAGACGGCTGCCTGGCGCTTCGCGCCGGAGCCCGTAGCATCCGGCCCTGTGCAACGCGCTGAGCGAGCTCAGGAGGGCATCGGACGGTGTTCGCCTACGTCGCGCGCCGCATCCTGGCGACGATCCCGCTGCTGCTCGTCGGCACCTTCATCATCTACACGCTGACCGCCGTCGCCGGCGACCCGTTGTCCCGCCTGGCGACCGCCAACGTCGACCAGGCCGCCTACGACCGCATCATCGACCTGTACGACCTCGACCAGCCCATCCCGATCCGGTACGGGAACTGGATCCTCGGGGCGATCCAGGGCGACATGGGACCCGCGGTGTCACAGGGCGGGCAACCGACCTTCAACCTCGTCATGAACCGCGCAGCCAACACCGCCCGGCTGGCGATCCCAGCCTTCCTCCTGATCGCCGTGCTGGCCATCACGCTGGGGGTCTACTCGGCGGTCAAGCAGTACTCGAAGCTCGACTACTTCGTGACGGGTTTCTCGTTCCTCGGCATCTCACTGCCGACGTTCGTGTTCGGCCTGCTGCTCCAGGTCATCTTCGGGCTGTGGTGGTTCGACTGGTTCGGCAACCGCCCCTTCGTCGTCCTCGGCATGCGGACCGTGGCGTCCCACGGGTGGGTCGACATGCTCCGGTCGCACGTGCTGCCGGTCGTCACCCTGATGCTGGTGGTGACCGCGTCCGAGTCGAGGTTCCAACGGGCCGCGATGCTCGAGGTGATCCATTCCGACTACATCCGCACGGCCCAGGCCAAGGGGCTGCCGCGCCGACGCGTGATCCTCAAGCACGGTCTGCGCAACGCGATGATCCCGTTGGTCACGATCTGGGCCATCGACTTCGCGCTGCTGCTCAGCGGCTCGGTGGTGACCGAGACCATCTTCGCGTGGCCCGGACTCGGGCCGCTGCTGCTCAACGGGATCTTCCAGCAGGACCTGAACCTCACCATGGGGGTGGTCATGCTCCTGGCCATCCTGGTGATCGTGTTCAACCTCATCGCCGACCTCGTGTACGGGGTCCTCGATCCGAGGATCCGCTATGACTGACACCGGCCCGCCCCGCCCCGACGAGCTGCCCGACCCGACGGCCGCGCAGCGTCGTCGTGAGCAGCTGCTGATCGACGAGCGCGAGGGCATCGCGATCGCCTCGCGCAGCTTCGGTCGGCAGACCTGGGACCGCTTCCGACGCCACCGCATCGCCGTCGTCGCCGCGGTGGTCCTGGTGCTGCTCGCGGTGTCGTTCGTCGTCGGGCCGTCGTCCTCGCCCTGGGGGTTCACCCAGACCGACGCGAGCGCGTTCGGCGGACAGGGGCCGTCACTGGAGCATCCCTTCGGTACGGACCCGATCGGTCGTGACCTCATGGTCCGTACGTTCCTCGGCGGCCGGTTCTCGCTGCGTATCGCCCTGATCGTGGCACTGCTCACGACCTTCATCGGGACCGTCCTGGGTGCCATCGGGGGCTACTTCGGCGGCTCCGTCGACACGCTGGTCAACCAGGTCATCAACCTGTTTCTGATCATGCCGCCGCTGGTGGTGCTGCTGGTCGTCGGATTGCGGTTCGGATCCACCCCCAACAGCATCGCGCTCATCCTGGCGCTGCTGCTGTGGCCCACCATCGCCCGCGTCGTCCGCGGGCTGTTCATGCAGTACAAGCAGCAGGAGTTCGTCCTGGCGGCCAGGGCGGCCGGCGCCCGGGCGCCGCGGATCATGTTCCGCCACATCCTGCCCAACACGATCGGCCCGATCGTGGTGAACGCGACGCTGCTGATCGGCGTGGCGATCATCCTCGAATCGACCCTGTCGTTCCTCGGCGTCGGGGTGCAACAGCCGACACCGACGCTCGGCAACCTCATCTTCGAGTCCAAGGGCCAGATGGACAGCAAGCCGTCCGCGGTGCTGATCCCCGGCGGCTTCATCGTGGGGATCGCCCTGTGCATCAACTTCCTCGGCGACGGTCTGCGTGATGCGCTCGATCCGACGACCGGGAAGGGCTGAGCGTGGCAGCGACGACCCCACTGCTGTCCGTCCGCGACCTCACGGTCGCCTTCAGGACCGACGACGGGCTCGTCCAGGCGGTCAACGGGGTCTCCTTCGACCTGTATCCCGCCGAGACGCTCGCGGTCGTGGGGGAGTCGGGGTCGGGCAAGTCCGTGTCGGCGATGGCGATCATGCGACTGCTGCCGAAGGCCGCACACATCAGCGGGTCGATCGAGTTCGACGGACGGGACCTGCTCGGACTGTCGGTGCGCCAGATGCGCCGGCTCCAGGGCAACGACATCGCGATGGTCTTCCAGGACCCGATGACGGCCCTGAACCCCGTGTTCACGGTCGGTGACCAGCTCATCGAGGCGATCCGGATCCACCACCGGCACGTGTCCAAGGGCGCCGCACGGGAGCGTGTGATCGGCCTGCTCGAGCTGGTGGGCATCCCCGAACCGGCCATCCGGGTCGACAACTACCCGCACGAGTTCTCCGGGGGGATGCGCCAGCGGGCCATGATCGCCATGGCCATCGCCAACGAGCCGAAGCTGTTGATCGCCGACGAGCCGACGACGGCCCTGGACGTCACCATCCAGGCCCAGGTCCTCGAGGTCATGAAGCGTGCCCAGGAGGCGACCGGGGCAGCCATGATGCTGATCACCCACGACCTCGGCCTGGTGGCGGGCGTGGCCGAGCGCATGCAGGTGATGTACGGCGGCCGGCTGTTCGAGACGGGGGACACGGACACGATCTACTACCACTCCAAGAATCCGTACACGCGCGGGCTGATGACCTCGATCCCGTCCACCACCACCCGCACCCAGCATCGGCTCACCCCGATTCCGGGCGCGCCCCCGTCGGCCCTCCAGTTCCCGAAGGGGTGCGTGTTCCGGCCTCGCTGCCCCCATGCGACCGAGGAGTGCTGGGTCGAGCCGGAGCTCGAGCCGGTCGACTTCGATCGGCAGCACTGGAGTCGGTGCCACTACGCCGACTCGTTGCCCGAGCTCGGGGCCGACGACCCGGTCGGGAGCACCGCATGACCACGCCCGCGATGCCGTACTCGGGCCCGGTCCTCGAGATCGAAGACCTCGTCAAGCACTTCCCGATCCGCGCCGGATTCTTCCGCCGCGAGGTGGGCCGGGTGCACGCGGTCGACGGGGTCACGCTCTCGGTGGACGAACGCGAGACCCTGGGGATCGTCGGCGAGTCGGGGTGTGGCAAGACCACCCTCGGGCGCTCGCTCCTGCGACTGCACGAACCCACCTCGGGAACGGTGCGGTTCAAGGGTGAGGACGTCACGGCGGCGAGCGCGCAGCGTCTGCGCGAGCTCCGGCGTCACCTGCAGATGGTGTTCCAGGACCCGTTCGCGTCGCTCAACCCACGCCTGCCGGTCCGGGACACCATCTCCGAGCCGCTGATCGTCCACGGCACCTCCAAGCGGGAGGCCCGCGACCACGTCGCCGGCCTCCTGGATGCGGTCGGCCTCTCGCCCGAGCACGGCAACCGCTATCCCCACGAGTTCTCCGGGGGGCAACGGCAACGGATCGGCATCGCCCGGGCCCTGGCGCTCCACCCCGACGTGATCGTCCTCGACGAGCCGGTGTCGGCTCTCGACGTGTCGGTGCAGGCACAGGTGATCAACCTCCTCGAGGACCTCCAGGAGGAGTTCGACCTGACCTACCTGTTCATCGCGCACGACCTGTCGGTGGTGCGGCACATCTCGGACCGCATCGCCGTGATGTACCTGGGCCACATCGCCGAGCTCGCCGGCAGCGACCGGCTGCACGACGCGCCGGCGCATCCCTACACCCACTCGCTGCTGTCAGCGGTGCCGATCGCCGACCCCAAGGTCGAGCGCAGCCGCGAACGCATCATCCTCCAGGGCGACCTGCCATCGCCGGCCAGCCCGCCGAGCGGGTGCCGCTTCCACACGCGCTGCCCGATCGCGGAGGAACGCTGCCGGGTCGAGATCCCGCCGCTGCGTGAGATCGAGCACGGTCACCACGTCGCCTGCCACTTCGCGCTCGGGCCCGGCGAGAGCCTCCTCGACCGGGTGCGCGAGCTCGGCCGCTCGGTCGAGGTCGCGGGCGACGAATCGGTCATCAGCGAGCTCGAGCAACTGCTCCAGGAGGAGTTGTAACCCCACGACGCGGCCCTGGATTCACCGACGTCGCTTGGGCCGGTACAGGTCGGTCGGGGCGATGCCGTCGTGGGGTCGGGGGGCGCGCAGCTGGGTCGGGACCTCCAGCGAGGACAGCAGGCTCTCGAGCCGGTCGTACTCGAGGTTGCTCTCGATCCGGTCGGTGAGCAGCCAGCGACGCCGCTTCGGCCCACGAGCGACCAACCCTCCCGAGACCTGTGCCTGAGCGTCCCTGTCGACGAGGTTGCGCACCGACGCCGCGGTCGTGGGCCGGGTTCGCTCGATCGCGACGAGTCGGGACCACGGCAGGTGGTGACGGCGCAGGACGCACACCCGCGTCACGCCGTCGCGGTCGAACTCGACGTGGCGGGGGTAGTCGAGCAGGCTGATCGTGCCCAGGCCGGCACCGAGTCCGATGAGCACGATCGGGGCGGGGGCGACGCCCACGACCACCGCGGACCCGACCCCGACGGCCATCAGCACGGCGGGGGTGAACAGCGCCGCGGCCAGTCCCCGCAGCGACGTGTGCACCACCAGGCGCCGGGCCCACGTGTCGGAGGTCATCGCGGCGAGGCTACCGCCGCCAGCACGCAGACGGTGTTCTGTCCGCGGTCGCCTCGAGGCGCTACGCTGAGGCACAGATGGATGCGGGAGAAGACCCGCCCCGGAACAACGTGGGGACGCCGTGACACGTCGCAACGAGCCGCTGGAGGCACTGCTCGGTCCGCTGGAACAGGAGGTCATGGAGGTCGTGTGGCGGTTGGGCGACGCCACCGTCCGTGACGTGCACGACGACCTCGCCGCGTCCCGCACGATCGCCTACACGACCGTCATGACGACCATGACCCGTCTGGCGACCAAGGGCCTGCTGCAACGCGACACGGCCGGGCTGGCGCACCGCTACCGGCCCGCGGTCAGCCGTGACCGCTACGCCCGCTCCGCCGTCGGGGACGTGTTGTCCTGGCTGCTCGAACGCTATCCCGAGCCTGCGGTGGCCTACTTCGCCGACGTCGTGGATGACGTCGACGGGGTCACCATCGAGGAGCTTCGAGCCGCTGTCGAGCGCCGCCGCCACCAGGAGCGCTGACCCCGGTGGACCTCAGCGTCCTACTCACACTGCCGCTCGAATCGATCGCGATCCGAGCGTTCCTCGCCGCCGCCGCATGCGTGCTGCTGGTGCGCCTGCTGCTGCGGGCAGGGCTGCGCGTGCCGGGTGCCCGGGTCGCCACCGCCGTCGCTCCGGCCGTCACCCTCGTCGCCGTCGGGGTGCTGACCTGGGGCAGTCTGCGTCTGCCTTCGTTGATGCTTCCGGTCGACGCCGCGGACGTCGCCCTGCCGATCCGCGTCCACGACGGCTACCTGCATTTCGCCCCCATGGCGGTGCCGCTGCTCGTGGGTGTGTGGTGGCTCGTCGCCGGCTCACGGCTGTCGCGGCGGGGAGTCGCGATCGTCCGGGCCCGACGACGGGCGCGGGCAGCGCTCCGTGACGGATCGTCGTCACCGCAGCTGGTGGCGATGACGGCGCGGCTCGCCGGCGCGCTGCGTGTGCCGGCGCCGGCCGTGGCGGTCATTGCCGACTGCCCGGGTGGAGCGCTGGTGGTCGGCAGTCGCCGACCCGTGGTCGTGGTCGGTGAGCAGCTGTTGACCCGCCTCGACGAGGACGAGCTCGAAGGCGTGCTCGCGCACGAGCTGGCGCACGTCAAGCGTCGCGACAACCTCGTGGCGACCCTCGTCGGGATGGTCCGCGATCTCGCGTTCTTCGTCCCCGGTGGTGGATGGGCGGTGCGCCAGCTGCACCGCGAGCGTGAGCTGGCGGCCGACCAGGTCGCCGTCCGCGTGACGGGTCGGCCCGGTGCGCTCGCCGGGGGACTGCTCAAGGTGCTCGAGAAGGGCCACGGGCCCGCCCATCCGTGCGCTGCCCTGGTCCCGAGTGGCAGCCTCGTGGACCGCGTGAGGGTCCTCGTCGAGGACCAGCCGCGGTTGTCGCCGGTCCGGCACGGCGCCGAGGTGGTCGGCGTGGCGTCGTCGGTGGCCGTGGCCCTGGTGCTCGCCCTGGTGCTGCCGACCGCCCTGACCGGCGCGGACCGGCAGCGCGAGGCGGTCGCGCTGATGTGGTCGTCGACGGCCGGCCAGGCCGGTGAGGAGGCCCCGCTCGTCGCCGAACCGCGCGCCTTCGACGTCTACCGCCGCTCGAGCCTCGAGGTGCAGAACCAACCGGCGGTGGCAGTGCGCGCGCGCGACGACGAACGTAGCGTCGAGAACCGACCCAGCACGTGGCGGGCCTGCGCCGACGAGCACGCGACGTGTCCGGCGCCGAGCCAACGGGTCGGCCTCGGGCTGCGTCCCCAGCAGCCGGTGATCACCGTCGACGCCGCCACGACGCGGTCGTGGCGCGCCACGCCGGTCGTCAGCGGGACCGAGGCCGGCGACGGCTTCCAGCTGTTCTGGCTCGCCCGTATCGAGTGACGCCGGGTCCGCCATGGGCGGGTGACGCGGCTGGTACGCTTTTGCCTCGCCCTGGCCGACCTCGAGGACACCCGTGCTGATCGCGTTCCTGATCACGCTCCACGTGATCCTGGCGCTGATGACCATCGGCTTCATCCTGCTGCACCGCGGGCAGGGTGGCGGCCTGTCCGACATGTTCGGCGGCGGCGCGGCCGGTGGTCTGCAGGGCTCGGCGATGGTGGAGAAGAACCTCGATCGGCTCACGATCGTCACCGCGGTCATGTTCGGTCTGACCAACTGCGCCCTGGTCGTGTTGCTCTGACGGTGGGGCCTCTCCGGCGACCGATCGCGCTCGCCGTCATCCTGGCCGTGCTGGGGGCGTGCACGCCGCCCGACGCCGCCCCCCCGGAGCAGCCGCCGGCTCCGGCCGTTCCCGACGAGTCCGAGGCCGAACCGGATCGCACCGGCGGCACCCTGCGCGTCGGGTTGTCGGTCGACCCGGTCAGCATCGACCCGAGGTTCGTTGCGGACCAGGAAGGCGAGCTGGTCGCCGCTGCCCTGTTCGAGCCCCTGGTCACCCTCGACGACGGTCTGCGGGTGGCCCCTGGCGCCGCCACCCGGTGGGACGTCGAGGACGACGGGGCACGGTTCACGTTCCACCTGCGCGACGCGACCTTCCACGACGGCAGCGCCGTTACCGCGGACGACTTCGTGCGCACCTTCCAGCGGATCGCGGACGGCACCGCCGACCCGGCATCGTTCCTCGCCTACCTGCTCGCCCCGATCGAGGGGATCGAGCAGGCACAGGACGACGGCGACCAGCTGGTCGGCGTCGAGGCGTTGGACGAGCGCACGCTCGAGATCCGGTTGACGCATCCCGAACCCGGCTACCTGCGGACGCTGACCAACCCGAGCCTGTCACC
>CAZSQF010000137.1:0-7926 GCA_964608935.1 uncultured Actinomycetota bacterium
GCTGCAGCCGACGGCAAGCACGAGAACGAACGCGACGCCGAGGAGGCGGATGGTGCGCATAGCTGTTCCCTTCATGCACCTTGGCGCAGCAGTCGGCGGGGCCGCCGGCTGTAGAACGGGGCGGTGAGGGTCAGCACACCGCGGAGGGCACGCATCACGGCTGGGAGATGTGCGTAGTCGATGCCCCCGAAGGGTGGGGCGGGGTCATACTGGAGGTCGCGCTGCGCGTGTCGTGCCGTCGCCTCGTTCGTGAGGTCGGCGGTGAGCCGGAGTGCCATGTCGATGCCGGCGGACACGCCGGCGCCGGTGGTGATGTACTCGCGGGTGACCCAACGTTGCTGCACGTAGGAGGCGCCGAAGGCCGGGAGGTAGGCGCGGTAGGCCCAGTGTGTGGTTGCGGTGTGGCCGGCAAGGAGCCCGATGCTGGCCAAGAGCAGCGCGCCGGTACACACCGAGGCGACATTGTCTGCGGTGGTCGCGGCCGTGCGGAGGTAGCGACGAAGGACGGGATCGGCCATCGCGCGCAGGGTCGGCAACCCGCCGCCGGGGACGACGAGCACGTCGGGGTCCGGCAGGTCTGCGAACGACCGGTTGGGGAGGAACTCGACACGGTTGTCGCATCTCATCGGCTCCACCCGCTCGGCGACAACGACCGGTTCGAACTCGGGCCGGAGTCGGGACAGCGCGGCGAACACCTCGAGTGGACCAATCAGGTCGAGAGCCGTCAGACCCTGGTAGATGACCAGCGCGATCCGTCGGGTTGCCGGAGCGGCCGGCGCCGTGATGTCGGCACGCGCAACCTCCGGGCTGTCGGTGGTCGGCTCGAGGGGGCCGAAGGGCGGGTGCGGGTCCCACTCGATGGCGATCTGCACCTGTCCGGCGAGCCTTCTCGTCCGGAGCCGGGCGAGCAACAGCAGCGACAGGTCGATCGCGGCGGAGGAGCCGGTCCCGGTGACGTAGCGGCCGTCCTCGACCACCGCGGCCGGGCGGTACTCGACCCCCATGGCAGCGAGCTGGTCGGCAAGCTCCGGGCGGGTCGTCGCCGTGTGGCCTTTAAGGAGGCCCGCGGCTGCCAGCAGGCGCACCCCTGAGCCGGTCGCCGCCACAACGGTGGCAAACTCGGCCGCACCGCGCAGGTAGGCGAGCAACGCAGGGTCGGCGCGCTCAGATGCTTCCGGGTTGCCGCCGCCGACCACCAGCACGACGTCCGGTTGCGGCGCCTCAGTGAAGCGCTGCTGAGGGTGGAACCGAAGCGGCGCGCTCGAGGACATCGGGGAGGTGGTGGAGCCGACAATGACCGTCTCGATCGACCGCGACAGTCGTGCCGCGGTCGACCACACCGTGTGGGCCCCGACCAGTTCCAGCAGCGAGCAGCCTGGTGCCGCGACCAGCGCAACCCGCAACCGGCCCCGTCGGCTCGAAACGATGCGTTCGTCCATGACCGGTCAGGCGATGACGTCGAAGTGGGCCATCATCCCCGCGGCATGGTGCTCGAGGATGTGGCAGTGGTACATCCAGCTACCGGGCCGGTCGTCGGGCAACCACGCCAGGCGCACCCGTCCCTTCACCGGCACGTTGACCGTGTCCTTCCACGCAAGATAGGGCGGCGGCTGGTCATTGATGGTCAGCACCTGGAAGAAGAAGCCGTGCAGATGGAAGGGGTGGTCCATGCCGGTGTCGTTGATGACATCCCAGACCTGGAGGTCACCGACCTTCACCGGATCGGCGTGGTGGTGGGCGTGCCCGTCGACCTGCCAGTCCACGCCACGGCGCAGGCTCATCCGGCCCTGAAGATGCACCTCGCGTGTCGGGGACGCGCTGGCGTCGGCAAGTGGTTCGATGTGCCGCAGCCGGTCCGGCAGCAGGGCCGTCGATGGTGCGGGCGGGCCCACCTGAACCTGGGCGTAGGTCCCCGCCTCCTCATGGATCATCCCACGGCTGTAGGGCAAGGTCTCCAGCGCCAGGGTGTCGCCTTCGGGGAAGGGGCCAACGGCGAGATCGACCCGCTCCGCGGGAGACAGCACGACCTCATCCGTCGCGTAGGGCGGTCCGTCGATGAGCCCGCCGTCGGTACCCACGACATGGAAGGTCCGCCCGCCAAGGGACAGACGCACATTGCGCGAACTCGAAGCGTTGACGAGACGCCACCGCTCGACCTGCCCGGCAGCCAACTGCAGCGTCGGCGCCGCGGCGCCGTTAACCAGCAGCAGATCACCACGACGACCGTCGTGACGTTCCTTGCGGCCGCCGAAGCGGGCGAGCCGGCCGGCCTGGTCGAGCTTCAGATCATCGAGGACCAGCACCTGCTCGCCGTCGAAGGGCGGGTCGGCCGGATCTCGGACAACGAACGCGCCGTAGAGGCCCTTCTCCAGCTGCTCGGTCTCGTTGCTGTGCGGGTGATACCAGAACGTCGCGGCGTCGGGAACCCGGAACCGGTACTCGAAGCTCCCCCCCGGCGGCACCGGCTGCTGCACCATCTCGGTGCCATCCATCGCCGCCGGGACACGCAGACCGTGCCAGTGGATCGTGGTCGGTTCTGGCAGTTGGTTGTTCAGGCGGATCGCGACGGTGTCGCCGACGGACGCCTCGATCGTCGGGCCTGGAACGCGCCCGTTGAAGCCGTACCCCGCGACGGCGAGCGCCTCGCCGAGCTCCCACACGGTTTCACGCGGTTCGAGATCGACGACGACTTCTGGGACCGGCCGGGCGAGCCGGACGCCGGAGGCGTCCTCGGCGCCGACGGCGGTCGGCCGAGGACTGCGTTCACGCTGTGTCGGGTTCATGGCGATTCTCCGTGTGGGTTGCGGTCGGGAACGGGGAGTCATGGGACACGCGCTGGATGAGGAAGCCGGCGGCATGGACGGCGGCCAGGAGCCGTCGCTCCTGCAGGCGGACGCCGTACGCGACGACCCAGCCGCTTGAGGGATCGACCTCGACTGCCGTGACGCCATCGGTGGCGCGTAGGAGGCGGGTGATGCGGGTGGTCGCGTCGCCGGCATCCAGTGCCGCCACCCTGATGCACAGCTCACGCATCGTCCGCCTCCTCGCCGATGTCGTCATGGTGCGCAGCCCGGCTTACCAGCGGCTGTCGGGCCCCTGACCGTGGCTGAGAGAGCCGATCTCTCGAAAGCGCGGGCCGTCAGCTGCCGCTCTCGAGCCGGCTCAGGACCTCACGGACGGCGTCGGCCACCAGGTCTGGGCGCTCGAGGTGGATGTCGTGGCCGCTGCCGTCGGCGACCACCAGGCGGCTGTCGGTCGAGATGGTGGTGAGGTCGTGCTGCATGCGGCGCCAGGCCGCCTCGACCTCGTCCTCGAGACCGGCGGGGACACCGGCCTCCTGCCCCATCGTGCGGCCGTGACGGATCACGACCACGGGCAGATCACCCAGCGGGACGCGGATCCGGCGGACGTGGTTGAGGCTGTCCGCGAGCGCGACCATCTCGTCGGTGGCCGTGGTGGCGTGCGAGCTGTCCATTAGCGTGACCGCACGCCGGGCGGCGGCCACGTCGGTGGGCAGCTTGGGTGCGACCGGGTCAGGGAACGCGTCGCCGAACAGCGCCGGGATGCCGCTGCCGGTCACGGCACGGTAGACGCCACGCAGGCGGCCCATCGCCCTGGCAAGGTTGTCGGCCTTGGCGGCGTAGGCGGCCGGGTAGATGTCGAACTGGTCCTCGTGGGCCGCGTCGACGAGCACCAGCCCGGCGACCTCCTCGGGGTAGGTGTAGGCGTAGGCGCGCACGATGAGACCACCATAGGAGTGGCCGACGAGCACGTACGGGGCGGGGCTTTGCGATGCCGCGAGCGCGGTGTGCAGCTCGTCGACGATCGTGGCCACATCGCGAGGCCGTGGCCCGACCTCGCTCCACCCCATGCCGGCACGGTCGTAGGCGACGGTCGTCGCCTCGCCGGCAAGCTCGTTCTGGACCAGGGTCCAGTCGAGCGCCATGCCGCCCGGACCGTTCTCGAACACGACGGATGCGCCCTCGCCCTCGCCGGCACGAACGACGTGCAGCGAGTGATCGCCGATCTCGATCATCTGCCCGGCAGCGGGGTAGGCGCGCTGGAGCCGGTACTGCTGGACCTGCCCGGCGACCGTCGCGATCACCACGAGTGCGAGAAGCCCGAGCAGGCCGTTGCGGGCCCAGCGCCGTGCCCGGCGGGCAGCCCGTCGCCACCGGGGACCTGCGGCCGCGGAGGCGGCCTCGGGAGCGTCGCTGGGGAACTGTTGACGTGGGAGCGTGTTGCTGCGTGTCATCGTGGCCCTCCTTGTGGCGCTGGTGGCGGTTCGAGGGCCGGGCCGCACAGCGCCCGCATCGCCCGCCACCCCGCTTCGATGGAGCCACGGTGCGCCGCCCCGCTTACCAGCACCTGACGAGCCGCTGACCGATGCGGTCAGCGTCGACGGCCGACGGTCGGCTCCGCGAGAATCTGCTCGGGTGTGAGCCCAGCGCCGGCCGTGAACGCGGCTGCGTAGGCGTCCTCGCCGAGCCGGGCTCGGACGGTCTCAGCGGCGCATGCGGCCTCGGCCAGCTCCACGGCGCCGCAGCGCAGGCCGTGGCCTTCGCGGTGACGGCTTGCAGCGCCCAGCAGGCGGGCGGCCTCGAGCGGCTGCGTGGCAGCCCGCAGGAGCGCGAGCCCCTCTAGGACCGCGGCCAAGACATCGGGCCGACCGGTCCTCAGAGCGCTCGCCGCGGCGTCGCGTAGCTCGCGCTCGGCCGCGTCGCGCTGGCCGAGGTCCAGCTCTGCCAGCCCCAGCCCGCAGCGGCTGCATGCGATGCCGTCGTCGTGATCGAGGTCGCGAAACACCCGTAGCGCACCGCCGTAGTGCTGCCGTGCGTCCGCGGCATCGCCGCGGGCGCGCGCCCCAAAGCCGGCCGCGTTGTGCGCGAAGCCGACCAAGATGCGGACCGCCGACCGCACCGCGACGTCTAGGGCCTGCCCGTGGCGGCCGGCCGCCGCCTCATGCTCACCTTGGAGGGCGAGGATGTTGCCCAGCTCCTGCATGGCCAGCGACGCCACGTACGAGCCGGCAGGCACCGTCGGGATGGTGTCCTCGAGCAGCACGCGGGCGTCCTCCAGCTTGCCACTGGTCCGCCGCGCCACTGCCAGCCACACCGCGGTCCACGGCATGCCCCACGGATCATCCAGCGCGGTGAACCGCGCCAACGCCTCGGCGCCATGCTCGAGGGCGGCAGCGACGTCGCCACCATGCAGCAGGAAGCGGAACCTAGTCAACGACACCAAGGCTTCGGTCCAGCCATCTCCCATCGCACGAGCCGCCTCGTCCGCACGGTCGACGAGGTCCTGAGCCGCGTCCATGTCCCCGGCCTGCATCATCTCGATGAACGCGGCGATGAGCCGGGACCGTGCCGCGCCGCGTCGATCGCCGCATCGATCCAGCATCTCGACGCTGGCCAACGCCCGTTGCCGCGTGGTGGCCGTCGGCATGTAACTGTCCAGATACGCAGCGGCCTGCAGAGCCCGGCCCAAAGCCGGCGACGGCTGCGTCGACGCCGTCCCCAAGATCCGCTCGATCCGGCGCATCCCCTCGGCGTTGTGGAACGTCGCCCAGAACCAGCCCAGCGCCCCCGCGAACCGCAGCGCCACCTTGGTGTCCCCCTGCTCGAGGGCCCAGTCGATGGCCGCATCGATGTCCGTCAAGCAGGCCTCGACCGTGTGCAGCAGCCCGCGGTCTGCGGGCTGGTCCGGCAGGGACTCGGCCACGGACAGGAAATACGCCGCGTGGCGGTGTCGCAGGTCGGCGTCCACGCTGGGATGCCGGATCGTGTGGACGTAGCTGCGCATGGTCTCCAGCAACCGGAACCGCCCTCCCTGCACAGGTGCGACCAGCGAGCGGTCCACGAGCTGGGTGACCAGGCCCACGACGCGGCCAGCTGGGATGACCTCGTCGGCGCAGACGGTCTCGGCGTCCGCCATGCGCCACGGCGACACGAACACGGCAAGCCGCTGAAACAGCTCGGCCTCCTCGCCGCTCAGCAGCTCGTAGCTCCAGTCGATGGCCGCCCTCAAGGTCTGCTGGCGCGGAACCGCCGTGCGAGCCCCACCGTCGAGGAGTCGGAAACGGTCACCCAGCCGGGCGGCAACCTCCTCCACCGACAGGGCCCGCACGCGAGCAGCGGCGAGCTCGATGCCCAAGGGGAGCCCGTCAAGCCGCCGGCAGATGTCCTCGACATGCCGCCGGTCCGCGGGGTCGAGGACGAAGCGCGCGTCTGCCGTGCGGGCCCGATCGAGGAACAGCGCCACTGCGTCGCCCAGCGGCGCTTCCCCCTCGCGCGTGGGGAGATCCTCGGCACCGGGCAGCTGGAGCGGCGGGGTCCCCCACACGACCTCGCCGTCCACGCCGAGCACCGCCCGACTCGTGGCGAGCAGGCTCAGGTCCAGGCAAGACCGCAGCAGGCTGTCGACCAGGCGCGCCACGGGTTCGGCGACCTGCTCGCAATTGTCCAAGACCAGCAGTGTCTGCCGTTCCCGAAGGAAGGCGACGATCGCGTCGACCGGCGCCACGTCGGTGGCGCCAGGGCCATCCGTGCGGATGCCGAGGGCCGTCATGATCGCCGCCTGCAACCGCTCGGGATCACGCACGGGCGCGAAGTCCACGAACCAGACCGCGGTCGGGTGGTGTCGTGCATGCCGTCGAGCGGCCTCCACCGCCAGGGACGTCTTGCCGACACCTCCCGGCCCCACGACAGTGACGAGGCGCTGGGAGGCGACAAGCCCACCAAGCTCCCGCAGCTCATCCTCACGGCCGATGAAGCTGGTCAGCCGCACCGGCAGCCGGACCTCGAGGTGGTGGCGTATCGGGGCCTCCAGGGACGGGTCGCCACGGAGAATGGCCGTGTGCAGATCCCGCAAGGGCGATGATGGATCGACGCCGAGACGATCGGCCAGAAGCCGGCGGCTGTCCTCGTAGAGCTGCAGCGCCTCGGCCCGCCGACCAGCCTGATGCAGGGCTTTCATGAGCTGACCGCGCAGACCCTCCCGCAGAGGGTGCTCAACGATCAGCGCCTCCAGCTCCGGGATCAGTTCCCTGCCAGAGCCGGTCTCGAGGAGGCTGTCGTTGCGTTCCTCGATGGCGGTGAGCCGAAGGTCGTCGAGGCGGACAGAGGCCGACGTCAGCCATCCTTCGGTTTCCACGTCCTCGAGCGCAGCACCTGCCCAGAGGGCCAGGGCATCGGTCAGCAGCTGCAGCGAACGTGGGCCGGTTCCGATCCTCGCGACCGCGGACATGGCCTGCTCGAAGGCGGCCGCGTCGACATGGGCAGGGTCGACCGCGAGGGCGTAGCCGGATCCGCACGTCATGACCGCCGCCCGCGCGCCACCGAGCTGACGGCGGAGGCGGGACACCGTGACCTGCAGCTTGTTTGCCGGATCCGCGCCGACGTCCTCGCCCCAGGCAGCCTCGACCAGGTCATCGGAACCGACACAGCGGGGCGCCCGCAGGGCCAACGCCGACAAGACCGCCCGCTCCCTGACCCCGCGGATGTCAACGCGCACGCCGTCGTGGCGGACGCGCAACGGACCCAGCAGCCCGACTTCCAACACAGGCTCCGCCCCCTTCTCCAAGCGAAGCTCCCCTGTAGCCGCCAGGATGCGCCCCTGCGCCAGCATCTGCAACACTGCTTCGCTCACTGGGGGCGAACCGCCAGAAGTCGGGGTCGAAGGGCGCGAGAACACCTCCTTCAGTGAACCCATACCGCTCCTCTCGACCCGACGGCACTCCGCAGCACCACGTCCGCGTTTCCTGAACCGTAGGCACGCATCCGCGAGTCCAGACCGTCGCCGCGTGGCCGAGGGATCACCCCGGCGAGCCCCTGCCTACGGTCGGCCGGTTCACCGAACCAAGGAGACCGACGGTGAAGGGCTACATCACCCGCAAGAACAACCACTGGTACGTCGTCATCTACG
>CAZSQF010000138.1:0-1244 GCA_964608935.1 uncultured Actinomycetota bacterium
GTTGCACGAAGCGGAAGGCGTCCGCCTCCGACATCCCCTCCTTGTCCTGCAGAAGGCCTTTCGCCTTCTCTACGAGCTTGCGGGCCTCGAGCCGACCCTGAAGGTCGTCGACGGTGGCCTCCAGACCCGACATCTCCCGGAACCGCCCGGCCGCGATCTCCACGGCGGGCAGCAGATCGTGCTTCTGGAACGGTTTGACGAGGTAGGCCATCGCACCGGCGCGCCGCGCCTTCTCGACCAGGTCCCGTTGGGAGAAGGCGGTCAGGATCAGGATCGCGGCCAGGCGTTCCTTGGCGATCTCCTCTGCGGCCTGGATGCCGTCCATGACCGGCATCTTGACGTCGAGGATGACGAGGTCGGGCTTGAGCTCGCGTGTGAGACGCACCGCGGACGCGCCGTCGGCGACCTCGGCCACGACCTCGAAGCCCTCCTCCTGGAGCATCTCCTTCAGGTCCAGCCGGATGAGTGCCTCGTCCTCGGCGATGAGGACGCGCGTGGGACGACGCTCCGCGTCGGTGTCGGTGAGCGTCGTCTCGGTCACATCTGGTCCTTCCGAGCCGGTACGGCCTCCAGCTCGAAGAGCCGATCGAGCAGTCGGTCACGTTCGGCCAGCAGCTTGTCTGCCTCCTCGCGCGCATCGTCGAGCAGCGCGGCGTGGCGGTCCAGGTCGGTTCGCGCATCGCGCCACTCGCGATCCGCGAGCGGCGTCTGCGCGACCAGCTTGCGGGTCTCGGCGTCGGCCGCCACCTCGTCGAGGTAGGCGACCTGTTCGTCGAGGACGCGCTCGGTCGCGCGCACGCGCCTGAGCTGGTCCTGGACCCGCATCAGCCGCTCGCGCACCCTGGTGGTCTCGCGTTCCGTTCCCGTGGCCGGCTCCCGTCGTCGCCATGCCGAATGGTGCTACCCGGTGGACGACCCTCGCGGACCGGCGGTGGGACGAGCCGCGTGGCGTGGACTGGACGGCACACGCGGACCTCCCGCGGCCGGCCGCTGGGCAGCGCACGGTAGTCGTCGCGCCCGAAGCCGGCCAAACATCGGCTCGCGCGGGCGTCGCCACGGGGTCACTGGCGGAGGCGGGTACCCCCGGTGGGATTTGAACCCACACTCCCTTGCGGGAAGACGGTTTTGAGCCGTCCCTGTCTGCCAGATTCCAGCACGGGGGCCAAAAGGGCAGACGTGCTGTCAGCCCGGGGCGGAACTGTACCCGCCACCGATATTGCGCCCGCAATCGGCGTAATGCCGAT
>CAZSQF010000138.1:1344-7921 GCA_964608935.1 uncultured Actinomycetota bacterium
GTCGTCGGTCCAGCTTCGTGCCCGGCCCATGCCCACCCTGTCACGCGTCTGTCCGATGTTTTCCGATGAGTATGGGTATGGGGTGTGATATGTCGCGCTATGTCATGGGTGTCCATCGACAGAGGCAGGACGTTATATGACGAGGCTGGGAGAACTCAGTCGTGCGCTTCGCCGGCGCGGTCGTGGACGACGAGCCGGCCGTTGGTGGGCGTGTACATCGCGATCGCGACGGTCCCCGGATCGACGTCGACCGCCCCGAACCAGCCGGAGGGGGTCAGCTCGAGGACGACGTCACCGCTGGCCGGGTCGAGGCCGTGGATCCTGACCGCGCCGCGAACGGCCAGTACCGGGTCGGCGTGGTGGAGCAACGAGATCGGTGACTCGAGGACCGTGCTCCACAGCGGGTGGCCGTTGCGGTTGAACGCCACGATCCCGTCGCCCACCGACACGACGACGCGGTCCCCCGCCGCGATCCCGGGCTGCCCGCGGATCCGGGCGGCGGCGAGCTCGACGTGGGCCGTGAGCACGCCCTCGTCGAGGTCGACGATCCACACCTGCGCGTCCCCCGCGACGACCACCGCCGTCGGCGACTGGTTGGGACGCCCGGTCCCGTCGACCTCCTCGACGTGCCAGCGCGGCTCACCCGATGCCGCGTCGAGCCCGACGAGCACGTCGTCGACGAGCACTGCGACCGTCGTGCCGCCCCGGCCGGTTGCCAGTGCCCGGATCCCCGGCCGCTCCCACAGCACGCTGCCGTCCTCGAGCGACAGGCCGCGCGCCGTCTCGCCGTCGCCGACGACCACGACCCCTCGGTCCGGGCCGTCCTCCGTCGTACCGGACGACGCCGGCCCGGCCAGCAGCATCTGCGCGACGCCATCCTCGGCCCACAGCCGCTCCCCCGTGTCGAGGTCCAGGACGTGCAGCGAGTCCCGGTCCGCGGGCACCACCACCCGCGACGCGTGGGGCAGCGGCTCGGCGAAGCCGACGACCCCGTCGAGCTCGGTCGTCCACGCCGTCGCGCCCGTGTCGGCATCGAAGGCGTGGACCTGGCGTCCGACGGTGGCAAGGACGTAGGCACCGTGGACCGCCACCCCCGCGGCGGGCTGGAGGAAGTCGGCCGTCCAGCGGACCGGGTAGGGATCCGCGACTGCGCGATCCGGCGGAGCGGCGGGTTCGTCATCGACCTCGGGGGGCGGCCCCGCGGCCACCTCGGGGGGCTCGGGGACGCTGACCCCACCGGCCACGGGAGCGGGCGACCGGGCTCCCAGCCAGGCCGAGGCCCCGACCACGAGCACACCGACCAGCGCGACCGCGGTGGCCAGTCCCCACCGCGCCCTGCGCACCGGGACGGGCGCCGGCAGGCTCGTCCGGAGCGCCGCGCCGCACATCCCGCACCAGCGCGCCCGCGACGAGGAGACCTCGGTGCCGCAGTCGCGGCAGCGCGTCTCCACCTCGGGCTCCTGCTCGGCGACGGAGGCCAGAACGTGTGGAAGGGTGGACGCCGGAGCGCCCACCCTTCCACGGTAACCGTCAGACGACGTCGATCAGCGGCCGAGCCACTCGTCGACGCGGTCCGGGTTCTCCTCGGCCCAGGCAGTGGCGCCTTCGAGCTCACCCATCTCGTTGATCATGACCTCGAGCTCGGACAGCTCGTCAAGGGTCATCTCGAAGTTGCCGAGCCAGTCGGCAACCTGTGGGGTGTCGGCGCTGAAGCCATCACGTGCGACCATCCGGATCTCGTCCGGATCGCCGAGGGCGTTCTCCGGGTCCTCGAGGTCCTTGAGGTCCCACTCACCGTAGGCCCAGTGGGGGTGCCACAGGGTCACGACGACGGGCTCCTCGTTGGCGATCGCGTCCTCGAGCGCGGTCAGCATGGCCGGGGTCGAGCCCTCGACCAGCTCGTACTCGTCGTCGAGGCCGTAGGTCGGGATGACCTCCTCGAGGGAGATGCGCGTCAGGCCGGCACCTGGCTCGATACCGATGATCTGACCGTTGAACATCTCGGCGTTGCCCTGGAGGTCGGCGATCGAGTCGATGTCGACGTACGCAGGCACCGTCCAGGTGAGGGGCGCCTCGTCGAACCAGACACCGAGGGTCTCGATGTCGTCGCCGTACTCCTCCCAGTAGTCCGCGTGGGTGGCTGGCAGCCATGCGTCCACGAAGACGTCCAGGTCGCCCTGGGCCAGGCCGGCGTACAGCCCGCCGACCTCGAGCTGGGTCTGCGTGACCTCGTAGCCCTCCTGCTCGAGGATGTAGTGCCACAGGTTGGTCACCGCGATGGCCTCATCCCACGGGATGAAGCCGAACTCGACCTCGCCGGGCTCTTCGGGCTCCGCGGGATCTTCGGGCTCCTCGGGCTCCTCGGGCTCCTCTGCGGGGTCTTCGGTCACCTCCTCGGGCTCCTCTTCGGTCGGAGCACAGGCAGCGAACACCAGCGCGGCCACGGCCATCAGGGCCAGAGGCACTCGTGTGCGGTGTCGTCGCAGTCTCACGCTCTTCCTTTCCTTGGCGTCTGTCGTGCCTTTCGGGAACACCCCTCCTTGCGGGGCGCCCGGTCGTGCAAGCCTGGGATCATCGATCACGTACGGGATGGTCGGGGCGCCAGGAGCCCGGCGGGCTCAGGCCGTCCCGGCCTTGAGGGGCTGCGCAGCGGCGCCGAACCCGGCCGTGACACGGTCGAGGAAGATCGCGAGGATCACGACGGCGAGCCCCGCGAGGACTCCACGACCGACGTCGAGTCGGGTGACGCCTGCGACGATGTCGGCGGCGACGCCGCCGGCGCCGGCAAGCCCGGCGATCACGATCATCGACAGTGACAGCATGATCACCTGGTTGACGCCGGCCATGATGGTGGGCGTCGCAAGAGGGATCTGGACCTGGAAGAGCACTTCGCGGTCGGTCGCACCAAAGGCCCGTGCCGCCTCGACGACCTCCTGGTCGACCTGGCGGATGCCGAGCTCGGTGAGCCGGACCGCGGGTGGCATGGCGAAGATGAACGACGCCACGACGCCGGCGGTGAAGCCGATGCTGAACAGGATCAGCGCGATCAGCAGGTAGACGAACGCCGGCATCGTCTGCATGAAGTCGAGGACCGGCCGCACCGCGGCGCTGACCACCGAGTTGCGGGACGCCCAGATGCCGATCGGGATCCCGAACAGCACGGCGAAGAACGCGGCGACCAGCACCAGCGCGAGCGCACGCATGGTGCCGTCGAAGAAGCCGACCGCCGCGATCCCGCTGAAGGCGATCAGGGTGAACACGGCCAGACCCCATCGGGCGGCGAGCCACGCGATGAGTGCGAAGACGAGGATCATCACGATCTCGGGCGGCCAGGTGAGCAGACCCTCGATCCAGCCGACCAGCGTCTCCACGACGAACTTGATCGTGTCCCACACGAACGACAGCGCCGGCCGGAAGGAGTTCTTGATCCAGTCGTCCAGCGGATCGGAGATGTCGATCCGTGGGATCTGCGCGAGCAGGGCCGTCGTCATGCCGCCGTCTCCTGGTCGCCGGACAGCGCGGCGAGCAGGCTCGCCCGCGGCACGACGCCGAGGAGGCGTCGATCCTCGTCCACCACCGCGATCGGGACGCTGTGGCGGGCGGACAACGCCGAGATGTCGTGCAGCGACGTGTCGAGCGACACGCTCGCGTAGTCGTCGATCAACGCGTCCTTGACGGCGGTCGCACCGGTGCGCAGTGCGGCGGCGACACGGTCGTCGCGCGCCACCCCGAGCAGGTGGCCGTTGCCGTCGATGACGTAGACCCCGTTGGCCTCGGATTCGTCGAGCCAGGCCAGCACGTCCCGCGGGCTCGCGCTCGCCTCGAACGTGCGCCGCGGCTGGCGCATCGCCGATTCGGCCGTGAGCACGCGGGAGCGATCGACGTCGGCGACGAAGTCGGCGACGTAGTCGTTGGCCGGGTCGCGGATGATCTCCTCGCCCGTGCCGATCTGGACGATGGCGCCGTCACGCATGACCGCGATGCGATCACCGAGCCGCATGGCCTCGTTCAGGTCGTGGGTGATGAACACGATGGTCTTGTGGATCTCGCTCTGGAGCTGCCACAACAGGTCCTGCATGTCGCGCCGGATGAGCGGGTCCAGTGCGCTGAACGGCTCGTCCATCAGCATGACGTCGGCGTCCGTCGCCAGTCCGCGGGCCAGCCCGACCCGCTGCTGCATGCCGCCCGACAGCTCGTGGGGATAGCTGTCGAACCAGCCGCCGAGCCCGACGCGTTCGAGCGCCTCGTTGGCCCGTTCGCGGCGCTCGGCCTCGTCGACGCCCTGGACCTTCAGGCCGTACGCGGCGTTCTGGCCCACGGTGCGGTGCGGGAACAACGCGAAGTGCTGGAAGACCATGGACATGCGCCGCATGCGCAGCTGGCGCAGCTTCTCCCTTGACAGCGAGAGGACGTCGTCCTCGCCGATCCTGACGCTGCCCCGGGTCGGCTCGATGAGTCGGTTGAGCATCCGCACGACGGTGGACTTACCGGACCCGGACAGCCCCATGACGACGAAGAACTCGCCCTGGCCGACGCTGAACGTGACGTCCGTGACCGCGACCACCTGGCCCGTGGTGTCCAAGATCTCGTCCTTGGACCGACCCTGCTCGAGGGCGTCGAACGCCCGCTGCGGGTCGCCGCCGAAGATCTTGGTCAGACCTTGGACCTCGACCATTGCGTCGGGGATCGTGCGACCCTCTCCGTCGGGGGTGTCGGGGTGCGTCGCGCTTGACCAACGCCCCGCGTTTCTCCGGGAGCGGGATCGTCGGCGGACGGCGATCAGGCCGCTCCGCCCGGCGTGGTTGACGCCGACGACGTCGTATCCCCCACCGTACGACGCAGGTCGTAGAGGTCAAATCCAGTCCCGTCCGATCGATCACAACCGGTCGTCGGGCCCGTCGGCGACGGCCGTTTCGGCGACGCCGGCCCGCAGCTCGCGCACGAGGGCGGCGACGCGGTCCGGCGCCTGGCTCGGGGGGCCGGTGCCGACCTGGGCGACGATCGACGAGCCGACGATCACCCCGTCGGCGTACCGGGCGACCGCGGCCGCCGAGGCGCGATCCTTGACGCCGATGCCGACCGCGATGGGCGTGTCGGTCCGCTGTCGCAGCCGTGCAACCAGGGTACGGGCCTCGTCCTGCGCCACACCCTTGACGCCGGTCACGCCCAGAAGGCCGGTGGCGTAGACGAAGCCGGTCGACAGCCCGACGAGCTCGTCGAGTCGGTCGTCGCTCGACACCGACGAGGCGAGGAACACGGTCGCGAGCCCGTGGGCGCGCGCGGCGGCGACCCAGTCATCCGCCTCGGGCGCCGGGAGGTCGGGCAGGATCACGCCCGACAGGCCGGCGGACGCGGCCTCGCCGGCGAAGCGCTCGTAGCCGCGCGTATCGGCGATGGTGACGTAGGTCATCGCGAGCCGCGGGACCGGCACGTCGACCCCGGCCACCATGTCGAGCTGCTGCGCGACCGTGGTCCCGGCGTTCAGCACATGCTGGTTGGCGAGCTGGATCGTGGGGCCGTCCATCATCGGGTCGCTGAACGGGATCCCGACCTCGAGGACGTCGGCGCCGGCCTCGGCCGCCGCCTCGAAGCAGGCCCGTGAGGTCACGAGGTCGGGGTAGCCGGCGGTGAGGTAGACGACCAGCGCCGCCCGCCCTTCCTCCCGCGCCCCGGCGAACGCGGCGCGGATGCGTTGGGCACCATCGAGGGCGGCCGGTGCACTCATGCACCCGTCTCCGCGCCGGTGGCGACCCCGACCTCCCAGCCGGCGACCTCGACGACCTCGTCGACGTCCTTGTCGCCCCGCCCGGACATCGTCACGATCACGCGCGTCGCGTCACCGAGCTCGCTGCGCCCGTTGGCGAGCAGCCAGCCGATGGCGTGGGCGGGCTCGAGCGCGGGGATGATGCCCTCGAGCTCGCACACCTGCCGGAACCCCTCCAGGGCCTGCTCGTCGGTGGCGGCGACGTAGCGGGCGCGCCCGGACGCGGCCAGGGCCGCGTGCTCGGGGCCCACACCCGGGTAGTCGAGACCCGCCGACACCGAGTGGGCCGGCTGCACCTGGCCGTCGTCGTCGACCAGGGCGACGGAGCGCGCGCCGTGCAGCACGGCCTCGCGCCCCTCGGTGATCGTGGCCGCGGACCGTCCCGAGCCGACGCCCTCCCCGGCGGCCTCGACCCCGAGCAGGCGCACTCCCTCGACATCGATCCACTCCGCGAACGACCCGATGGCGTTCGACCCGCCCCCGACGCAGGCGATCACCGCATCCGGCAGGCCACCCGCCTGGGCGGCGAACTGCTGGGTCGACTCGATCGAGATCACCTTCTGGAGCTCGCGCACGATGGTCGGGAAGGGGTGGGGCCCCATGGCCGAGCCGATGAGGTAGTGGGTCGAGTCGACGTTGGTGACCCAGTCCCGCATGGCCTCGTTGATCGCGTCCTTGAGGGTCCGGGTACCGGCATCGACGGGGACGACCTCCGCGCCGAGCAGCTGCATCCGCACCACGTTCAGACGCTGGCGGCGGCAGTCCTCGGCCCCCATGTACACGGTGCAGTCGAGCCCGAACAGCGCCGCCGCG